>CAIUCF010000544.1 GCA_903897565.1 uncultured Rhodospirillales bacterium
AGCGGCGCCAGGAGGAAGGTCGCCAGCCATGCGAGACCTTCCGAGCCCGGCCCGTTGAGCAGGATCACCGCGCTCACGGCGATGCCGATGGCCCAGCTCATCATCATCAACGCCATGATGAACGCGAAGAGCGGCGACCCGAGCGAGAAGACCGAGTAGCCATAGAAGGGAATCGCGAGCAACGCCGCCGGCAGCACGCCGACGACGACCCGTCCGGCGCTGAGCAGCAGCAGCGATACCAGCCATTCCCCGGGGCGCAAGGGCGTGATGAACATTTGGCCGAGGTTGCGCGACCAGATCTCCTCGAGAAAGGTGATCGAGATGCCGAGCTGGCCACGCAGAAAGACATCCCAGAGCAGGGCCGCGCCGAGAAAGATCCCCGCGGCATGCGCCACCATCGAGGACTGCGTCGCCATATATTTGCTGGTGAAACCCCACATCACCATTTCGAGCGTCGGCCAATAGATCAGCTCCAACACCCGCGGCCAGGAACCCTTGAACAGGTAGTAATTGCGCAGCACGATCGCGCCGATCCGCTGCATCGATAACCGCCGCGCCGCGGCTTCCATCCGCGACGTCCTGGAGTCGGATGCGGTCATGACGCGGCGACCGCGTCGCGGCGGGCGATCGCGAGAAATACGCCCTCGAGGTCGTCGCGTCCGTAGCGCGTCACCAACTCCTGGGCGCTGCCCCGGTCGACGATCCGCCCGTCCCGCATCATCAAGATCGAGTCGCAGAGCCGCTCGACCTCCGCCATGTTGTGGGAGGCGAGCAGGATCGTCACGCCGTGATCGGCCCGCAGGGTCTCGAGGTAGCTGCGGACCCAATCTGCAGTATCGGGATCGAGCGACGCCGTCGGCTCGTCGAGCAGCAGCAGTTCCGGGCTGTTGATCAATGCCTTGGCCAGCGATACCCGGGTTTTCTGTCCGGCGGACAAGATGCCCGTCCGGCGATCGAGCAGGTTCTCGAACTGCAGGTCGCGGGCGAGTTCGGCAATACGGCCGGCGGGCCGGCGGACGCCATAGAGCTGCGCGAAGACGGTGAGGTTCTCGCGGACCGACAAGCGATGCGGCAGTTCCACATAGGGCGAGGAGAAATTGAGCCTGGCCAGAGCCCGGAACCGGTCGGTGCCGATATCATGGCCGAGCAGCCGGATCGAACCGGAATCGGGCGTCAGCAACCCGAGCAGCATGGCGATCGTCGTCGTCTTGCCGGCACCGTTGCCGCCGAGCAGGCCGACCGTCGTCCCCGGGGCGACGGCAAAACTGATCCGATCGACGGCGGCGACCGCACCGAACGACTTTGTCAGCGCGCGGACATCAATGACAGGCTCTAAGGGCATCGTCGGCGAGGATACGGCAGATCGCCGTCGCGCTGCCAGCCAAACCTCCTCGTGACGGACGTGCCGATGGCGCAGGGCGAGGCCCAGCCCCGCGGGATTGTTGGTCTTTGCTGCCCCGTAATCTGCTAGATTGCCCGATATTTATCGTGTCCGGTGTCAGCCTTGACCACTCGCAATACCTTCATCACCACCGATTCGGTCGAGGAAGTTCTCGACCGCGGCGCCGGGCTTCCCGCCGCCCAGGGCCGTCTAAGCCTCCGAACCCTGGTGATGGTTCGCTGGATCGCGGTTTCCGCGCAAGTGATCACCTTGCTGATCGTGCAGCTGCTGCTGGGTTTCAGCCTGCCGCTGCGAATCGCCTTCGCGATCGTCGCGCTCTCCGCGATCGTCAACATCATCAGCACGATCCAGGGCTCGCGGGGAATCCGCCTCGGCGAGGGCGATACGATGATGTATCTGCTCTACGATGTCGTCGAACTCTCGGCATTGCTCTACCTGACCGGCGGGCTGCAAAACCCGTTTGCCTTCCTCCTGCTGGCCCCTGTCGCCGTCGGCGCCGGCATCCTGTCGCGGCTTCGAACCTTCATCCTCGTCGTCGTCGCGCTGAGCATGGAAGCGACGCTCGGGATATGGCACATGCCCCTGCCCTGGGATGCCGACCACCTCGCTCTGCC
>CAIUCF010000545.1 GCA_903897565.1 uncultured Rhodospirillales bacterium
CCAGGACGCGCCGAGGCCGAAATATTTCAGCCCATCGACCAGCGCGGCGATCGCCGCCTCGGGCAGCGCTTTGAAGACCACCGAAAACAACCCACACGCACCGCAGAAATCGCGCTGCCACAGGGCATGTCCGGCATCGCCCGGAAGCGCCGGATGAATGACCCGGGCGACCTCGGGCTGCTCCTGGAACCACCGCGCGAGCAGCAGCCCCGTTTCCTGCTGTCGCGCGAGCCGCACGCCCATCGTCCGGAGCCCGCGTAGCGCAAGGTAAAGATCGTCGGGCCCGCAGCAATAGCCGAGATTATTCGACAGGCTACGCAACTGCGGCCCGAGCGCCTGCTGCGCCATCACCACACCAATCATGACATCGCTATGGCCCGATACGTATTTGGTCGCGGCCTCGACCACCACATCGACGCCGTGGACGAACGGATTGAAATAGAGCGCGGTCGCCCAGGTATTGTCGATCACGACCTTGGCGCCCTTGGCATGGGCGGCAGCGACAATGGCCGGGATATCCTGAATTTCGAGAGTGATCGAGCCTGGCGACTCGGTGAAGACGACGCTGGTGTTGTCCTGGATCAGCTCCGCGATGCCGGCGCCGATCAGCGGATCGTAGTAGCTCGCCGTTACGCCGTAGCGCGCCAGCACCTGATTGCAGAGCCGCCGCGTCGGCGCGTAGACGCTATCGGTGATCAGCACATGATCGCCCGCCTTCGTCAGCCCGAGCATCGCGAGCGTGATCGCCGCGAGTCCCGACGGCACCGCGACGGCGCTATGGCAGCTGTAGAGCGATTCCATCGCGGTTTCGAAGGCGCGGCTGGTCGGCGTCCCTGACCGGCCATAGCTGTAGCCCTCGTAGCCCGGCTTCGACGCCTCGTTCCACTCGGCGAGCGTCGGCTTGAGGATCGTCGAGGCGTGGTAAACCGGAGGATTGACGACGCCGTGATTGGCGTGGGGATCGAGCCCGGCGTGGGCGATCCGGGTCGCGATGCGGCTGTTGCTGTCTTCGGCCATGGTACTCGTCTGTCAGGATGGTGGCATTTCCATCATTCCGCATCGCCGCCACGATGGCTATCTTCGTGCGATGTCTGTGACGCGTTTTGCCCCGAGCCCGACCGGTCTTCTCCATCTCGGCCATGGCTACAGCGCCTTGTTCGCCCGCCGTCAGGCCGGCGCAGACGGGACGATGCGCCTGCGCATCGAAGATATCGACCGTAGCCGCTGCCGGCCGGCGTTCATTTCGGCGATCTTCGAGGATCTCGCGTGGCTCGGGCTCGACTGGCCGAAACCGGTGCGCCTGCAATCAGAGCATTTCCAGGAATACGGCGCCCAACTCGACCGGCTTGCCGCCCGGGATCTGCTCTATCCCTGTTTCTGCACACGAGCCCAGATCGCCGCAGAGGCGAGCGCCGCCCTCACGGCCCCCCATGGCAGCGCCCCGCTCTACCCCGGCAGCTGCAGAGCCCTCGCGCTCACTGAACGGCAGGACAGGATAGCGGCGGGAGAGGCACATGCCTGGCGGCTCGATGTCGCGGCGGCGGCGCATCAGGTCGGGCGGCTGACCTGGACGGACCTGACGCGTGGCGATTTGGTGGCGCAGCCCGAGCTGCTCGGCGACGTCGTGCTGTCACGTAGGGATTTTCCGGCCAGCTATCACCTCGCCGTCACCTGTGACGACGCGCTCGAAGGCATAGAGATCGTCACCCGCGGCGAGGATTTGGTCGAGGCCACGCACCTGCATCGCCTGCTGCAGGCCCTGCTCGAGCTGCCGGTCCCGGTCTGGAACCACCACCCGCTGATCCGCGACGAATTCGGCGAACGCCTCGCCAAGCGACACAACGTCGCCAGCCTTAGGGACCTTCGGGATCAGGGGGTAACCGCAGCCGCGCTGCGGGCCCAGCTAGGGTTCCCGGATTAGGCCGCCGCGCAGCGCGCCGACCAGGAAGGCGTGCTCCGGATCATCCGCGCCGATCAGGCCGTGCCGGAGGCCGAAATCGATCACGGTGAGATTGACGTTGAATTTGAACAGATCGGTCGTCGCCACGAGTTCCAGACACTTGGTGGCCGGCATGCGTTCGAAGTAATCGAACTCGCCGTCGGTATTGCGTGGCGTGAAATCGTCCGGGACCTCGAGGTCATAAATGAACAATACGTCGTCCCGCATCCCCTCCGGCACCTCCAGGCGATAGCGGATTTCGCCTGCCGGGCGTGCGCCCTGGAGCAGCTCGGGCGTCATTGCAGCCTCCTCGGCGCCTTCCTTGATCAAGGTTTCAAGCACGCCATGGCCGCTCGCGATACCTCCGGCGACGACGTTGTCGAGCTTGAACGGGTCGACTTTCTTGGTGGCCGAGCGATGGCCGATCCACATGCCGAGCCCGACCCCGTCGCGAAAATAGCCGTTGAGATGGACGCCGAATCCCTTGATGCCGAAGAACGGCAGCAGCCCGCGATCGAGTTCGAACCAGGGCACTTGTCCCCAATCGGCGACGGCCTGGAACAATTCGTCACGGAACGGCGGCACGTGCCCGGCAGCAACCAGCGCCCGGCCGACCTGCTCGATGGCCGCGCCACGCGTCTCGAAATTCGTCAGCCAGTCGCCGAGCCGCACGGCGTCGTCGCTGACGCTGAAAACTTCCGTGAAACTGCCGAGAATCGGCAGCCTGTCGCGCCGTACCCAGCCTATCCGCTGATCACCGACGATGAATGGCAGGAAGCGCCCGGGTTCCCAGGTGTTGCAGGCGAGAAGGTGTCGGGAGTACCGCGTCATGGGAGGAAGCTATGTCGCCGGGGTTGAAATGGTCAAGGTTCGCGGGCCGCGCCCGGGCCAGGGCAAATAAAAAGGGCCGGAGGATCATCCCCGGCCCTAATCGGTCAACCCTTATCGGGGATAACTCAGGGGCGTCGCTCGAGTTCCGTGATCGAATCCTTGATTCGCAATTTTTCGCGCTTCAGTTCGTTCAGCTTGAAGGCGTCGGGGAGCGGCCGCGACGTCTCGCGGCTAATCGCGTTGTCGAGATTGGCATGTTTGGTCCGAAGCGTCCGGATATGATCTTCAACAGCCATGTGATGCCTCACGAGCAAGTTTGTGGCAAAGTCCACGCGAAAACCGTAACCCCATTGTCATGTTGCTCCAAGCCCCTAGATCCGGGTGGCTGGACCTCTCGGTTATGCGGCTCACGCTTGTCAAGTCTGACTTATTTTAGGTGATTCGGTATGTCCACGCCCTCGCGTCTGATCATCGGTATTACCGGTGCGACTGGGATCCAATTCGGCATCCGCATGCTCGAATTGCTTAAGCCACTGCCCGTGACCACACATCTGGTGATGTCGGCGACCGCCGAAGTGGCGCTCGCCTATGAAACGACACGTAAGGTCGCCGAAATCCGGGAACTCGCCGATGTCTGGCACCCGGTAAACGATCTCGGCGCCGCGATCTCGTCGGGTTCATTCAAGACCCTGGGCATGGTTGTCGCACCCTGCACGATCCGGACGATGTCGGAAATCGCGACCGGCGTCACCACCACCCTGCTGTCCCGCGCGGCGGATGTGGTACTCAAGGAGCGCCGCCGGCTGGTGCTGATGGTCCGCGAGACGCCGCTCCATACCGGACATCTGCGCACCATGACGCAATTGTCGGAGATGGGCGCGATCATTGCGCCGCCGGTGCCGGCATTCTACGCGGCGCCGCATACGCTCGAGGATATGGTCGACCACGCCGTCGGCCGGGTGCTCGACCTCTTCGACCTCGACACGAATGTCGTCAAACGCTGGGGAGAAGACGATCTGCCGCGGCGCCGGGTCTGACCTGGATGCGAGCGACGCGCGAAAGCGGCTGATTTTAATTTCCGGATTGCCTATAGTCCCGCACCCATCCGGATCCAGCCCCTTTTCTTACTGTCCCATGACCATCGAGACCGACACGATCAAGCAAAACCTGGCGACACTCCGTATGGAGCATCGGGATCTCGACGCCGTGATCGACCGTCTCGTCGAAGATCCTGACGCCGACCAGCTTCAGATCCAGCGCCTGAAGAAGCGCAAGCTGGCCGTGAAGGATTTGATCGCGCGGCTGGACAGCCTGCTGCTGCCGGACATCATCGCCTAGCTACGCGAGCGCAGAACAGAGCGCTCGCGACGCCCGACCCGGCGAGAACGCCGGATCGGGAAGGCGATTGCTAGTTGCCGGAGACTTTCGTCTTCAGCATATCGATCAGCGCCTGGACATTACCGCCGCCATTCTCGATCACCGACCCGAATTCGTCGCGCTTGGTGACGCTCAGGCTCAGGTTCTCGGCGACGACGTCGGTAATCTTATAGCCTGCCGGCGTATTCTCGACCCGCCACTCGATATTGATCATCGGGGCGCCGCCGCCACGATCGACCTGGCTTTCGACCGCGGTGATCGTCTCGTCGATCTTGTTTTGACCGACGACGGTGAATTTGACGTCGCCATAGGCTGTAAAACGGTCGGCGTAAATCGCGACGACGTATTGCCCGAAGACCTTTAGATAATCGGCCTTCTGAGCATCAGTCGCGACGCGCCAATAGCGTCCGAGCACGAACTTGCCGATATAGGGCACGTCGAAATTGTCGAAGAACGCCGAGGACAGGGTCGATTTCCGGACCTCCGCGGAGATGCTCTTGTCGGCAACGATCTTCAGGACCCGGTCACCGAGATTCTGGATGAACTGGGTCGGCGCCGGGGCGGCCTGTGCCGGCGCGACGGCATTGGTGCCACCCGCGACGAGCATGAAGAGGATGGCGAAGACGCGGAACATCATGGGGCGCATCGATTTGCTCCTGGGGTATTGAGCGGCACCGTGCCGCTCGTTCGTCTCTATGAAGCCGATCAATGCGATATTTTTGTGACCGCGTGCAAATCGTTCCGACCGTTCGTCACATTGGCGGGCAGAAACGACAGATCGGACGGGACGACGGCCTGTGTCGGGGTCATCGCCGCCCCGGCAGGGTCCAGGGAATCGGTGGGCAGGAACGCCTGTTGGTCGCCACCCGGCGTCCCCGCCGCGCCGGTCGACGCAAATGCCGAATGGACCTTGGCGTCGCGGACGAGACCGGCACGATGCTGCTGATACAGACTGCGCACGGCGGCGTAGAAATCGAGCGAGCTGCGACGGAGTTCGTCCATATCGTCGATCCGCTGCGATTGGCCGTTGATCACGTCGGCACCGTCCTGGGCAATGCTGAACTCGGTCTTGATCCCGCTGCCGCGCAGCCCAAAGCCGACCGGATCGGCAAACGAATCGGCGACCTTGCCGGTCAGATCGCGCGGATCGGAGGGACCGAGCAGCGGCAGGACGAGGTAGGGGCCGGGGCCGACACCCCAGACACCGAGGGTCTGGCCGAAATCGGCTTCGTGGAACGGGATATGCGACGCAGCGCCGACATCGATCAGGCCGCCCAGCCCGCAGATGGTGTTCAGCCAGATTCGCGCGAACGTGTCGCCCGCTCGCTCGCCATTGCCCTGGAGACCGTCGTTCAACAGAATGACGGGGCTCTCGAGGTTATGAAGGATGTTCGTCACGCCCTTGCGGATCGGCGCCGGCACGTTGTCACGATACTTCTTCGCAACCGGCGTCAGAATATAGTCGCCCAGCTTCAGATCGACCGCCCAGATCACCCGGTTGCCCTTTTCCAGCGGATCGTTCGGGCCCTGCGCATGTTCGTCAAGGGCCGGCGACGCCGATTGCGGCGCGTTCGAACAGGCGCCGAGCGACAATGCCGTGCTCGCGAACAGGCTGACGAGCAACATCTTCGTCGCGCGGGTTTGGACAACGCTGCGGTGGACTTGGTGCAACCAACGACAAAGCATCACTATGGTTCTCATCTTGCGGGCGGAGACGGCAGGGCGGAAACGCCCTCAGGTGTGGTTATAAACAGACTGCGGCGCCCCTTGGAACGCCGCGCGGTAAAAAGGTATAACTTTAAGCATCCTATATGTGGCGCGTCACAAAATGAAGGGGCGTTATTTAAAGCCCCTGGCGTTAGGGACACTCGCTGCCATTCCACGCTTCACTCCCCCGATACCACAGCGTTCGCTCGAGATAATCTGGAGCCGCTAGGCCGTGCCGCGCCTTGCCGCCATGCAACGTCGGGATTAGACATTGCGGACACGGATCGGATCGCTTACCTACCGGGTTTCCCGGAGCGGACCACGGGGGAACCTGGCGGCATCTGCCACTCTCCCCGCCAACCTCGGGATGATCGAGGCAGACGGCCTCCGCAAGGCGGATAAGGCATGACGCCATCGCGCGGGCGAGACGAATAGAAGCCAAGGCAGTATGGTCAAAAAACCGGTATTCTTCGATCCCTCGGGCCGCCGGGCAAGTCGCGTCGCCGGCATTTTCGGCGCGCTGGCGATCCTCGTGCTCTTCGTCGGCATCGCCTTCTTCGTCAGCCTCTTCCTGGTATCGCCGCCCGACAATGTCTCGCTGGGGCCGACCAAGACGCATCTCCATCAGAGCGACACCGCCAAGCTCGTCGATCCCTCCCTACTCCGCCCGGCGGCCAGGCTGGCTGCAGAGATTCGATCGAAGGAGCGGGTCCAGCGTCTGGCCCGCCACGCCAAGCTCGCCCACTTGCCCTCGGGACGGACGAAGTTACTGGTCGGCGGCTCGGACCAATCCCGCCCGCTTTCGCTCGGTTTCTACGTAAACTGGGACGACAGCAGCTTTCCCTCACTGAAGCGGGCATTGCCGCAACTTGACTGCGTGATCCCAGCCTGGCTTCAGCTCGAAGGCAAGAATATGGACCTGGTCGAGAACATCGACCCCAAGGCCCTCAACTATATCCGCGACAACAAGCCCGGCATGCCGATCCTGCCGTTCATCCAGAACGCGGTGGACGGTAATTTCGACGGGGTCGGCCTCGCGCGCCTGCTCGCCGACAAGAAGGCGCGGGCCGACCTGATCCAGAAGCTCGTCACCTTCACCGCGGCCAATAATTTCCAGGGCCTGACGATCGACTTCGAGAACGTGCCGGCGAAGGCGCAGCGGAGCCTGCAGAGTTTCCTCGGCGATCTGTCGGCGGCCTTCGCGCCCCATGGCTGGGTCGTCATCCTCGCCGCGCCCTTCGATGATCCCGACTGGCATCTCGCCGACTAC
>CAIUCF010000546.1 GCA_903897565.1 uncultured Rhodospirillales bacterium
ACGGCGCCGAGATTGCCATGTTGTAGAGGTGGAGATAGGACGACAGCACGCCCTTCGACGGACCGGTGGTGCCCGAGGTGAACAGGATCGACTGCAGGTCCCAGGGCGCAATCTCGCGCTCGAGGGCCGGCGGGGTCGCGTCACCCTGATCGAGCATCGCCGCAGGATGGGTTATCAGCCCGTCGATCCCTGCCCCCTCGCCGTCGACGACGATGACTTCACGCAGGGTCGGATGGTCGATCTCGGCAAGCCGCGGATAGAGATCGGCATGGACGATGCCGAGGCGCGCCTCGGACAGGGCCAGGGCGTGGCGCAGCAGCCCGCCGCGATAAAACAGATTGAGCGGCACGAACACCGCGCCGAGATAGTTCAGCCCGAACCAGGCGCGCAGGGCATCGGCGCCGTTCGGCAGCCAGACCAGCACCCGTTCACCCTGGCGCACGCCGAGCGCGCGTAGCGCATTCGCCGTACGGATCGCGATGCGCTGCGTCTCGCCATAGGTCCAGGACGAGCCATCGGCGAAGATCGCGAAGATCTTGTCAGGCTGGACTTCCGCCCAATGCTCCAGCACGGCGCGTTGAATGCATTGCTGCGGGCTCGGCATGCGGGGGTCGAGATAATGCGCCATGTGCCACCTCCCTTGTGTGGATCGCGAGCCCGTTCACTCGGACTTCGCTGTTTCTTGGCTCTTGTTCTTCTCAGGTATTCCCTCTCGCGATCTCGGCGAAGAGTGGCTTGCGGGTCAGCTTCATGTCGCGGGTCAGGGCCTCGTGGAGATATCGCGTCAGCAACCCGAGCGCCTCCGTCGCGGCGGGGTCGACGAGCGCCCGGGCATGGGCCAGGGCGATGGCGTCGCCGATCGCGGCATCCAGCCTGTCGCCCTCGCCGAGGAGTTCGGCCGACGACATGGCTTCGATCGCCAGGCTCGCGAGATCGGGCGCAGACCCACCCAGCAGCGGCCCAACCGTCGCCAGCAACTCTGCCCGCTCGCGCAGCGCGGCGAGGATCGGCGCCCGCGCCCATTCCAGCCGCGGCCCGATATTGTTGAGCAGATCGATGACTCCCACCGCCTGGCCGCGGGCATAGGAATCCGTGACATTGGGAATCACATCGGCGCGCAAGGTCGCGATGATGCCCTCGATCACCCGCTCGAGCGCAACCCTCATGCCGCCCGCTCCATCGCCGATTCGACCTGCAGCAGCATACGCGGGATTTGCAGCCCCATGCCGGCCATACGGAGATCGTTGAAGCCGCGGGCCTCGAAACAATCCATCGCCCCGTAATGCATCACCGCCAGCTTGTAGGTGCCGAACGCCTCCCAATAGCGCATGGCGGCAAGATCGACCTCGATTCCGGTCAGCGCGGCGTAGCGGTCGCGCAGCTCCTCCCGCGTGAAGAAATGGCACATATAGGGCAGGCGGCCGCGCCAGGCTTGCAGGCAGACCCAACCGAGATCCTCGACCGGATCGCCGAGCTTGACCAACTCCCAGTCAAGGATCGCCGTGATGCGCCCGGCCTCGACCAGGAAATTCCCGATCCGATAGTCGCCATGGACGATGCTGATCCGCGGCGCCGGTGGGGCGTGCTCCCGCAGCCAGATCGCCGCCCATTCGAGCATGGGCACGCGGCGGGGCGACCATCGGGCCAGCAGCGCCTCCCAATGATCGATCTGGTCGAGCGCCGCTCTGGCCGGATCGGTCGAGCCGCCGATCGAGGCGACCGGCGTATCCTGCCAACGAAATGCATGGAGCGCGGCGAGCGCGGACACGAACTGGCCGCCGAGGTCGAGCCGCGTCGGCTCGTCGAACGCCAAGCCGCCGTCACGGGTCCATGGAATCGGTGCCTCGCCGGGGACGAGATCGCAGATGAAGAAGGGAGCGCCCAGCACGCTGTCGTCGTCGCAGCACCAGTAGACCCCCGGCACCGGCACGCCGCTGTCGCCGAGCGCGCGCAAGGTGATGAACTCCGGCGCGGCCTTGTAGGGCCCGAAGATGCCGTTGGGGGGCCCGACGCGCAGGATCAAGGCGCGTTCGATAGCCGTGCCGTCGCGACGCCAGGACGCCTGGAGGCCGAAGGTGACCCAGGAAAAACCGACCGTAAAGCGCCGCAAACCGCCGATGGCGACGTCGGCCGCGCCCTGCGTCGCAATGAAATCCGCGAGCCGCCGACGGATGGAGTCTTCGTCGAACGGATCGAAGGTCGCGCTCATGATGCCGCCCGGGAGGCGCCGCACTCTATCGTGACCGTCGAACGATCGCGGATCATGGATTCGCCCTCCAGGGACACCGGTTGGGTGCGGTGCTCAGGCCCCAGCAACGCGGCGGCCTTTTCTTTAAAAAGCTAGACTCATTTATTCGCCAGCACAATGGCGATTCCATGACCGCCGCCGCGAGGCCAAATCAGACAATCTGTTGATATTTATAGATTTTTACTTGATACGCGGATTCCCGGTCAGGAATTTTGGCAACAACGCGGAGGTTGTATAATAAGTTTCACTCATTAACGCCCCGTTCGGGAGACCCGATCGCGGCGCGAACCGTCGAACCAGGTTCCGGCGCGACGACGACATCGCGATAATCGCTCGGCTGATACGGTGCGAAGACCTCCTTGAAAGGCGCAAATGCGCCTGTCTTGCGCAGCGGCGTCAGGCCGAGATCCTCGAGCAACTCATCGTGATAATGCAGCATGTAGAGCAGCAATCGGGCGCCGCGGCCGCGACTGAACGGCATCGTCCGGCGTTTCCATTCCCGCTGGACGGCGATATTGCGCGCCATCTCCGCCATGGGCGGCCGGCTGACGCGACCCTCCAGC
>CAIUCF010000547.1 GCA_903897565.1 uncultured Rhodospirillales bacterium
ATACCGGCGGTTCGATCCGCCAGCCGGCCTCGTTCTGTGGCATCGTCGGGCTCAAGCCGACCTACGGCCGTTGCTCGCGCTGGGGCATCATCGCCTTCGCCTCCTCGCTCGACCAGGCGGGGCCGATGACCCGCACCGTCGAGGACGCCGCAATCATGCTCGGCGTCATGGCCGGCCATGATCCCAAGGACTCGACCTCCGCCCCCGTCGCCGTGCCGGATTTCGCGGCGGCGCTGACCGGCGATATCCGCGGGTTGCGGATCGGCATCCCCCGGGAATACCGGGTCGACGGCATGCCGGCGGAAATCGACAAGCTGTGGGAACAGGGCGTGCAGTGGCTGCGTGACGCCGGCGCGATCCCGGTCGAGATCAGCCTGCCGATGACGAAGTACGCGCTCGCGACCTACTATATCATCGCGCCCGCCGAGGCTTCGGCCAATCTCGCACGCTATGACGGCGTCCGCTTCGGCCTGCGGGTGCCCGGTGCGACTCTCGACGAGCTCTACGAGAACACCCGCGCCGAAGGTTTCGGCGCCGAGGTCAAGCGTCGCATCCTGATCGGCACCTATGTGCTGAGCCATGGCTATTACGACGCCTACTACCTCAAGGCCCAGAAGATCCGGGCGCTGATCACCCGCGACTTCGAGCGGGCCTTCGAGCAGGTCGACGCGATCCTCACGCCGACCGCGCCGTCCGCGGCCTTCGCGCTCGGCGAAAAGATGGACGATCCGGTGGCGATGTATCTCAACGACGTCTTCACCGTGCCGGTAAACCTCGCGGGCCTGCCCGGCCTGTCGCTGCCGGCGGGCCTCTCGGCCGATGGCCTGCCGTTGGGCCTGCAGGTGATCGGCAAGGCCTTCGACGAGGCAACCGTGCTCCGGGTCGGCGGCGTGCTCGAGCGCGCTGCCGGGTTCACGGCCAAGCCCAAACTCGTCGCGTCAGTAGGAGGCGGCCGATGACCGCGCGTGAAGATCAGCTGTTCGAAGGCCGCACCGGCAAGTGGGAGGTCGTGATCGGCCTCGAAGTCCACGCCCAGGTGGTGTCGCAGTCGAAACTCTTCTCCGGCGCCGCGACCGCGTTCGGCGCCGAGCCCAATACCCAGGTTTCGCCCGTCGATGCCGGCTTTCCGGGCATGCTGCCGGTGATCAACCAGGTTTGCGTCGAGCAGGCGATCCGCACCGGACTCGGCCTCAACGCCCAGATCAACATGGTCTCGGTGTTCGACCGCAAGAATTACTTCTACGCCGATCTGCCCCAGGGCTATCAGATCTCGCAGTTCACCCAGCCGATCGTCGGCAAGGGCACGATCCTGCTCGATCTGGCACATGACGAAACCCGCGAGGTCGGCATCACCCGGCTGCATCTCGAACAGGATGCCGGCAAGAGCCTGCACGACCAGCACCCGACCTTGTCGTTCATCGATCTGAACCGGGCCGGCGTCGCACTGATGGAAATCGTCTCCGAGCCGGATATGCGCTCGGCCGAGGAGGCCGGCGCCTACCTGAAGAAGCTGCGCTCGATCCTGCGCTACCTCGGCACCTGCGACGGCAACATGGAGGAAGGCTCCATGCGCTGCGACTGCAATGTCTCGGTGCGCCGCGTCGGTGATCCGCTCGGCACGCGCTGCGAGATCAAGAACGTCAACTCGATCCGCTTTGTCATGCTGGCCGTTGAAGCCGAGGCAAAGCGGCAGATCGCCGTGTGGGAAGATGGCGGCGAAGTGGTGCAGGA
>CAIUCF010000548.1 GCA_903897565.1 uncultured Rhodospirillales bacterium
CCGCCTCAACGTGCTCGCCAATTTCATGGGCAAGCGCTTCGCCGCGATCTTCTCGGAATTCCAGGGCACCCCGGCCAATCCGGAAGACGTTCAGGGCTCAGGTGACGTCAAGTACCATCTCGGCACCTCGTCCGACCGCGAGTTCGACGGCAATATCGTCCATCTGTCGCTGACCGCGAACCCGTCTCATCTGGAAGCGGTCGATCCCGTCGTCCTCGGCAAGGTCCGCGCCAAGCTGGCGCAGCGCGGCGACAAGTCCGGCGATCAGGTCATGGGCCTGATCCTGCATGGCGACGCCGCGTTTGCCGGCCAGGGCCTCGTTGCCGAGACGCTGGAGCTGTCGGCTCTCCAGGGCTACCAGACCGGCGGCACCATCCATTTCGTGATCAACAACCAGATCGGCTTCACCACGAGCCCGTTCAAGTCGCGCTCCGGCCAGTACTGCACCGAGGTCGGCAAGATCATTCACGCGCCGATTTTCCACGTGAACGGCGATGATCCGGAAGCCACCGTCCATGTCGCGCGCATCGCGGTCGAGTACCGCCAGCGCTTCAAGAAGGACGTGGTGGTGGACATGTTCTGCTATCGCCGCCACGGCCACAACGAGGCCGACGAGCCGGCGTTCACGCAGCCCGCGATGTATCGCAACATCGCCTCACATCCGACGACACGGCAGATTTACGCCAGCAAGCTCATCAACGAGTCTGTGCTAACGCCGGCCGAGTCCGACAAGATCGTCGACGATTTCACGGCCCATCTCGAAGCCGAGTTCGACGCCGCCAAGACCTATCGTCCGAACAAGGCGGATTGGCTCGAAGGCGCATGGACCGGTCTGGCCGCGGCGCCGAACGACGATCGCAAGGGCGACACCGCGGTCTCGCTCGATCTGCTGCAGGAGATCGGACGGGCGCTGACGACGGTGCCGGAGGGTTTCAACGCCAACCGCAAGATCATCCGCCAGCTCCAGGAAAAGGCGAAGATGTTCGAAACCGGCACCGGTTTCGACTGGGCGACGGCGGAAGCCCTGGCCTTCGCCTCGCTTGCGGTGGAGGGCTATTTCGTCCGCCTGTCCGGCCAGGATTGCGGCCGCGGCACCTTCTCGCAGCGCCATGCCGTCTTGATTGATCAGGAGACCGAGGCGCCCTACATCCCGATCAACAATGTCCGGCCCGGTCAGGGCACGTTCGAGGTCATCGACTCGCCGCTCTCCGAAGCCGGCGTGCTCGGCTTCGATTACGGCTACTCGCTCGCCGAGCCGAATGCACTGGTGCTGTGGGAGGCGCAGTTCGGCGATTTCGCCAACGGCGCCCAGGTCATCGTCGACCAGTTCATCTCATCGGCCGAAGCCAAATGGCTGCGGATGTCCGGTCTGGTGATGCTGCTGCCGCATGGCTATGAAGGGCAGGGACCGGAGCATTCCTCGGCCCGGCTCGAGCGTTATCTGCAGCTGTGCGCCGAAGACAATATCCAGGTCTGCAATATCTCGACGCCGGCCAACTATTTCCACGTCCTGCGCCGGCAGCTGCACCGCAGCTTCCGCAAACCGCTGATCATCGTTACGCCGAAGTCGATGCTGCGTGCCAAAATCTCCAATATGGCCGATATGGGGCCGGGGACCTCGTTCCATCGCGTGATCGGCGAGCATGAAACCCTGGTTGCGGATGACAAGGTTCGCCGCGTCGTTCTGTGCACCGGCAAGATCTATCACGAACTGCTCGCAGCCCGGACGGAACGCAAGATCAACGACATCGCGCTCATCCGGGTCGAACAGCTCTATCCGATGCCCGTCAACGCGCTGTCGTCACATCTCGGCCGCTATACCAACGCCGATGTCGTCTGGTGTCAGGAAGAACCGGAAAATACCGGTGCCTGGAACTTCATCGACCGCCGGCTTGAGCGCATCCTCACCCCCTTGAACATCAAGGCCAAGCGGCCCGGCTATGTCGGTCGGCCGGAGGCCGCGGCAGCGGCGACGGGCTCGATGAAGCGTCACGTCGCCGAGCAGGCGGCTGTGATCAACGGCGCACTCGCTTAAGTTTAAGACGAGGTCCCGCCGCGTGGCGGGACCTTCCATCAGCCTAGCTACAACCCGGGAAAAACAAGATGACCGCGGAAATCAGAGTGCCCACCCTGGGCGAATCGGTGACCGAAGTGACCGTCGCGCGCTGGATCAAGAAGGTCGGCGATGCGGTGAAGCAGGACGAGGCCCTCGTCGAGCTCGAGACCGACAAGGTGACACAGGAAATCTACGCGACGACCTCCGGTGTGCTGACCGAGATCACCGTCCCCGAGGGCGGGACGGCCGAGGTGGGCGCGCTGCTCGGTATGTTGGGCGAGGCAGGGGCCGCGCCGTCGGCGAAGCCGGCTGCGGCACCCGCGCCTGCGCCCGCCGCGCCGAAGCCGGCACCTGCTGCCCAGGCGAGCAGCGATGGTCTCGATCGGTCCGGGCCGGCAGCGCGCAAGCTCGCCGAGGAGAAGGGTGTCGATGTCGCCGGCGTGACCGCCACTGGCAAGGATGGCCGGGTCACCAAGGGGGATGTCCTCGCCGCGACGCCGACGCCGGCCGCTCCGGTGGCCGCTCCGCCGCCGGTCGTCTCGACGCCGCCGAGCGTTGCCGCCCTGGGTGGGCGCGAACAGCGGGTCAAGATGACTCGCTTGCGCAAGCGCATCGCCGAGCGGCTCAAGGACGCACAGAACACGGCGGCGATCCTGACGACTTTCAACGAAGTCGACATGACCAACATCCTGGCGATTCGCGAGCAGTTCAAGGACGGCTTCGAGAAGAAGCACGGCGTCAAGCTCGGCTTCATGTCGTTCTTCGTCAAGGCGGCGCTGGCTGCGCTCAAGGAGATCCCCGCTGTCAACGCCTCGATTGAAGGCGATGAGCTGGTCTACAAGAACTACTACGACATCGGCGTCGCCGTCGGCACCGAGTCCGGCCTCGTCGTCCCCGTCGTGCGCGATGCCGATGTCCTGAGCTTCGCCCAGATCGAGAAGAAGATCGGCGAGTACGGCAAGAAGGCGCGTGACGGCAAGCTGACGCTCGATGAATTGTCGGGCGGCACCTTCACGATCTCCAACGGTGGCGTCTACGGGTCTTTGCTCTCGACCCCGATCCTGAACCCGCCGCAATCCGGGATCCTCGGGATGCACAAGACGCAGAAGCGTCCGGTAGTGATCGGTGACAAGATCGAAATCCGGC
>CAIUCF010000549.1 GCA_903897565.1 uncultured Rhodospirillales bacterium
GTTACCACGATCGCTGCGATCGATCGATTTGCATGGACCCGCGCGCCGCTTTTCATTGCGCAGCCAGATCGCACGTCTGGCTCCGATCCGGCCACTGCCGAACGAACTGCGAATGACAGCAAATCGCCGCCCGTTGTCCACGATGTTTCAGACATAGTCCCGCAGTCAGACGGCTTGTTCGTCAGCCGTTCATCGGAAGGGATCGTGCGATGAGCGCAGCGGTTCCCGATCGCACGATGGCGGGCGCTGGCGTGGGATGGAGTGCGCGAAGGTGGAGCACGGAGAACACGACGGGAAGATGGCGAGATAAAAGGCCGCGAGGTGCGGCGTGTTGCGGTCGTTTTGTTTCAAGGGGTTATGGCTCATTTTCGCGAGGTGCAGGGTTTTGCCGCACATCGCGGCGAGGCCGCTTTCTCCGCGATTTCAGATGCTTGATGCGATGTGCGGGTCTCAGGTCATGAGCGGCGAGGACGACTTCAGCATCCGTCCGGGCCGCATTCGCTCGCCCAGTGCGCAACGTGCGCGACCGTTCATCGCGCAGGCCCTAGCGGCCGCGCAGAAGGCCGGCGCCCGCGTCTCTCGTTCCGGGCGGATCAGCTCCGGCAACCGTTCCACCTTCGGCCGTGGCCGCACGGCGAGCGTTCGCGCCAACCGCCTCCTGTCCGGCCGGTCCCGCATCGTCGTAATCAAGACCCGCGTGGTGCGCCATCACGCCGGCGCGAAACCACTGACGTCGCATCTCAGCTATCTGCGCCGAGAGGGCGTAACCCGTGACGGGGAGAAGGCGCGGTTATTCGGCCCGGAGAGCGACGAGGTCGACGGCCTCGCCTTTGCGGAGCGCGCCCACGAGGACCGCCACCATTTCCGGTTCATCGTCTCGCCCGAGGACGCCCTGGATATGGCGGACCTCAAATCCTTTGCGCGCGAGCTGATGGGCCAGATGGAGAAGGATCTTGGCACGAAGCTCGATTGGGCCGCCGTCGATCACTGGAATACCGACAACCCGCATGTCCACATCATCCTGCGCGGCCAGGCCGATGATGGACAGGATCTCGTGATCGCTCGCGACTACATCAAGGATGGGATGCGTGCCCGCGCCTCTGATCTCGTTACACAAGAACTCGGGCCGCGAACCGACATCGACATCCGCCGCAATTTGGAGCGGCAGATCGGGGCGGAGCGCTGGACCCAGCTCGACCGCCAGCTCGTCCGTGATGGTCGCCATACAGGCGTCATCGACATGGCGCCCGATCCAAAGGTGCAGCCGGACGAATATCACGCCCAAAAGGTCGGGCGCCTGCACAAGCTGGAATCCCTCGGTCTCGCCGACCAGCTCGGCCCCGGCCAATGGGTGATCAGCGACAAGGCCGAGACCACCTTGCGAGAACTCGGAGAACGCGGCGACATCATCAAACGCATGCACCGCGCCCTCACCGAACGCGGCATCGAGCGCGGATCGGCAAGCTATGTGCTCGCAGCCGAAAGCCTCGATACGCCGATCATAGGCAGGCTGGTCGATCGTGGTCTCGACGACGAACTCAAAGCCACGGCCTATGCCGTGGTCGATGGCGTA
>CAIUCF010000550.1 GCA_903897565.1 uncultured Rhodospirillales bacterium
GGGATCAGACCGGACAGGTCGAGAAGCAAGGGCGCCGCCGCGACCAGCCCGACGATCTCGTCGGCACGCAGGCGCTGCTCGATCGCCCCGATCGTCAGCTCCGGCCTCGGCCCCGACAGCGCCGCCGCCACGATCTCGACCACGCGGCCGGCCTGGCCGACCAGGTCGGTCTCGGTCGGGAGCGCCCGGATCGCCGGCCACGCACGCTTCAGCGCCGCGAAATTGAGGATCGGCACGGCGATGGTCTCGCCGCCGATCACGAAATCGATCGTCTCGCTGCTCATCTCACGCTACTCGCTCAGGCTCAGGCTGCCGATATTGCCGGCGCTATCGGCCTGGGCGCGGAAATCGAGCTCCGGGATCGCCCAGTCGTCGAGCTTGGTGGGCAAGGTCAGCTTGGCGGCGACGCACGCATTGAGCTGCAAGGTCAGCTGCTTGCCGTTGAACTGCTCGACGAACACCGCCTGGAACACCGGCGACTGGCCCATCGGCTGGTTGGTGATCGCGATCTCGGTACCGGAGGTCGCGAGATAGCTGTAGCTGAACACCAGCGCGGCGCCGGCGTCACCCAGGGCGAAGCCATAGCTGCCGCCGGCCGACACCGTGTACTGACCCGTCGTCGGACTACTCGAGACTCTCGTCAGTGGCGCACCGGTCGCGGCATAGACCACGCCGAGATCGGCCTGGAAAGCACTGGCGTGGACGACTGAGAGCGAGCCGCCGCCGGCGGGTCCGGTGCCCGCCTCGTTCGGGACGACGGTCAGCTGGGTCGTACCCAGGCTCTGGCCGAAGAACAATCCGTTGAACAGGGCGCCGTTGACCTGGGCGAACTTGGCCTTGCCCTCGATCTTCGACTTGCCGCGGGCCAGCGCCAGCGCGTATTGGCCCTGGCCGTAGAGCTCCTTGAGATCACTCGAGAAATCGATCTGGACATCCTGCAGCGCGCCGAAGCGCAGCGGCGTGGTCGGTGAGATATCGGTGCGCACGGCGTAGAGCGCGCCGGAGCCGAAGGCGAATTGGGTCATGGGGCTGAATTCCTCGCGAGAGACCAACCTCGGCCCTCCCCTTCCTCGTCATCCCCGCGCAGGCGGGGATCCATACGAGGGACGAGACCGGGTCGGCGGCAGCATGGATCCCCGCCTGCGCGGGGATGACGGGGTAAGAACGAGCTCTGTCGGGCGGCTAAGGCACCAGAATCTCGACCGGGACGATCATGACCGCCTGGTCCCCCAGCACACCTTCGTCGGTCTCGATGCGGGCGCCGATGAAGGCATGTTCGACCAGCCCGCCGAGGGTCTGCACCCCCGACGCAGGCTCGGGGGCGAAGGCCGCCTCGACCGCATCGAGCAGCGGGTTGAGCAAGGTCACCGGCGCCACGCCCGGATCGCCGCTGTGCGCGTAGAGATAGAGATCGACGCCGAAGCGGCGCTTCAGCGGCAACCCGGTCGCCGCCTCGATCGTCTCCTGGCGCTGGATCTGGAACAACGCCGGCTGTTCGGCGGGTGCGACATCGGCCCAGTGCCGGGCCTTGCGGCTGGCCGTCACGAGACCGGGAATCGTCGCCGCCCGGGCGAACACCGCGGCATAGACCGCCTCGCGTGTCACCGCGCTCATAGCGGCGCGACCCGGCGATAGCGCTGCAGCACCGCGGCGACGTCATCGGGCATCGCCTTCTGCAGGAACGAGGTCACCTCGCCCGCCAGGCCCTTGGAGTTCAGACCGATGCGGTCACGCTCGCGATAGCGCAGACCCACGAGTTGGGTGCAGGCCTGCGCCAGCTCCCCCGGCACGGTCGCGAAGCCGGCGGTATACTCGATCGCGATATTGTCGAGTCCCGGCGTAAAGCGAAACCCGTAGAGGCTGAGCCGGGTCGGTCCGAAGCGATAGCCGGGCCGGAAGTCATCCGGTGCCGGCGGGATATCGCGGCCGTCGATGCTGAGATTGAGGATCGCCGTCACCGGCGTCACCGCGAAACTCAAGGTCCGCCCGCCGGTGCCGTCCCGGGTCTCGGCGTAGACCGCGGACAATACCGGTCGGTTGATGCTACTTTCGACGAACTCCGAGACGGCGGTGATGAGGGAGGCCAGCAGCGTATCGTCGCCGCTGCTGGTCAGATTGAGCCACGCCTTGACGCCGGCGAGGCTGCAGAGATCGCTCGGATCAGCCATGATCGTCAGCCATTGGCGATATTCGTGATCAGCCCGAAGGCCGGCGGGAAGTAGTTCTGCAGCACGCCGTCGGCGTAGAGGCCGAACTCCCATTTCCGCGTGCGGCGCGGCCATTCGATCGCGAATACGTCCTGGCGCATCCGCATCTGCAGGACATTGGCGACGTTGGAGAGCGGATAGGGGATCTTGTCGGTGGTGAACAGGATCGTCCCGGCCGGGATATTCGGATGGAGCCGCACCGGGATGACCTGGGCGCCGTCCATCGAGTATTTGTTGAGATAGGCGGTGACCAGATCGCCGCCCTTGATCTGGCCCTGGTCGACATTGATGAAGAAGCGCTGCGCCGCGTTGGTGCCGCCGGCCAGCACCTTCTTGGTGATGTTGCGCTGCTCCTGGCTCGACACCCAGATCGTGGTCGGCGACAACCGGTAATTGTCCCAGAAAGACTGCAGCGCCGTGTCGATCTCGATGACGCCGCCGGTGCCGTCGCCGGTCAGGGTGGCGCCATTGGCGAAAGTCGAGACGTAAGATCCCGAGCCGGGCTTGAGGATCTGCGAGAACAACCCATCGAAGATCAGGCCGTTCTGGCTGAAATCGCTGGCGAAACCGGCCGAAGCGAGCTGCGCGCCCGACGCCGCCGGCGCCGTCAGGGTGACCGTAGCGATGCTGGTGACGGCAGCGAGCCGTTCGGAGCCGGCTGCGCCCAGGAACCAGCCATAACCGAAGGCGCCGCTGACGGGATTGACCGAGGCGGAGATCGTCGAGGTCGCGCCGGTGGTGACGATGGTGGTATTGGCGGATTTCTGGGCCGTGCCCTGGTTGACCTGCTCGGTGGTGCCGTCGGCCAATGTCCGCGCCGCCGAGAGCGGCAACCCGCCGGCGACCGAGGCCGCGAGCAATCCTTCGTAGGTCAGCGCTACCGCGATCACGCTCTGGGTTCCGGCCGCGATCGTGCCGCCGGTCGTCGTCGCCTGCAGGCTCGGCGTCGGCGTGGTGCCGAGCGCCAGCGAGGTATTGGCGCCAATGACGATCTTCTCCTCCTGGATCATCAGCGAATGGATCAGGCCCTGGATGGTGCGGGCGCGCAGATCCTCGAAGCCCTCGGCGGCGTAGGTCGCCTCGAAGGTAGCGAAATCGTCGAAGCCGTAACCGCGGAACACGGCGTTGTAGTCCTGGGTCGCGGTGACGATCACCGGGCCGCGATTGCCCTCGCTGACGCCGAAGGTGGCGTTATTGATATTGATGCCGGTGACCGCGCGCCAGCTCGCCTGGATGCCGCCGGTGGCGGGAAGCCGCGGGATCGCGTTGCGGATCGGCGTGATCACCGGATAGAGCGTCTTCGCCGGCGCTTCCAGATCGTACATGGTGAGGCCGGAGACCGGACTCGACGCCTGGGTGAAGCCCTTGGCGATCGAGCCGAAAGGCAGTGGATTGGCGAGCGCTTCCCGCGTCAGCGCCAGGCTTTGTTCGGTTGTGGTCATTGGGGTCTCTTTCGGTTGGGAATAAGAAAACCCGCCGGAAGCCAAGCTTCGGCGGGGTGGGTCTTCTTTTCGTCATCCCCGCGCAGGCGGGGATCCATGTGTGAACCGGTTCGGTAGATGAGAGATGGATCCCCGCCTTCGCGGGGATGACGGTATTAAATTATGCTGGCGCCGCCCTCAAAACACCCGCGGCCGGGAGAGCGCGTCCTTGATCAGGGCATGGGTGTTCGGGACCGTTGCGGTGGAACCGCGGTCGGCGTCGCCGAGGTCTTCGCCCTTGGCGAGCGCGCGAAGCGCGCCCTTGGCCGGAGCGGGTGCGGCTTCGAGCGCGCGCAACCGAGCGTGCTGGGCGGCGACGTCGCGGCGCAGCGCGTCGAGACTCTTGGCGACCCGCTCGAGCGCCGGCGCCAACCGCTTGGCGACCATCTCGTCGTCGTCACTCATACCGGCAGCGCCGTCATCATCGGGATCGCCGGGGCAGGCTGCCCCCATGTCGCGGGCATGGTCATGGATCGCCTGCAGCCGCGCCTGATCGGCGGCCGAATTGCGCCGCCCCTCCTTGGCGAAGTCTTCGACCTGCTTGATCAGGTCGAACACCGCCTCGGGATTGGCCGGGCGATCGACGAGGCTGATCTCGGTCAGGTTGCAACCGGTGATGACATGCTTCTGCATCGGGTCGCGCGCGGTGACCTTGCCGGCGATCGAGAAGCCGTTATAGACGCCGGTGCGCACCTTCTCCCAGGCACCGTCATCGACGACATGGGCGGCGAGATAGAGGCCCTTGTCGTCGATCGTCGCGTCCTCGGCGCGGCCGACGGCGGAGGGTTGGTGCATCTCGCGGATATTGGCGAAGCGCATGAACTCCGGCAGCGCCGCCTGTAGCGCCCCCCGGGTCACGATCTCGCCATGGGAATCCAGCGCCTCGGTCGAGGCATAGCCATAGACCATGCGCTGCGCGTCATCGCGCTTGGCAAACGCGGCATAGAGTTTCATCGAGGGTTCCTTTCGCCCGAAACAAGGCGGCCCCGCCGCCGGCCAACAAAAAACCCGCCGCGGCTTTGTGCCGGGCGGGCGGAATTCTCAGGATGGGATTTTTGTATCAGATAATTCGGAAAGAGGTCGGGGTAAAGCTATCGTTGGGAAAACCCACCACCCCGCTCATGAAGTTATTCATCGCAAGTTAAGCCTGCTTTAATTTTGGGGGCTACCTAACTTATTCGCAGTTGATCGCAACATTGCGAAAGTAGCGTTGGCCTTAGAATCCCCTGTGCAACAGTAAACAGCACGGCCCCTCAGGAGTCTCCCGAATTGGGAATGAGCCGTGCAGTCACCAACC
>CAIUCF010000551.1 GCA_903897565.1 uncultured Rhodospirillales bacterium
AGGTAAATGCGGGAGACGATCGTGGTTGTGGAAGCGTCGAAAAATCCTGTCGTCGGCGACGACCGGGCAGATCCCTATCTCAGTCCGGAACACGAGATCTTCCGCGCCCAGGTGCGGCGCTTCGTCGAGACCGAGATCAAGCCCAAGGCGGCGCCTTGGGAGGAGAGCGGCTTCGTGCCGCGTGATGTGCTGCGACACATGGGCGAACTCGGCTTTCTCGGCGTCCGCTATCCGGAAATTCACGGCGGCAGCGCGATGGATACGCTGGCGACGGCCGTGCTAGCGGAAGAACTCGGTCGCTCGACCTTCGGCGGATTCGCCATCACCGTGTTGGTCCATACTGACATGGCCTCGCCGCATCTCGCCAATGCCGGCAGCCCGGAACAGCAGGCGCGCTGGCTGCCCGGCGTCATCGCCGGCACCACGATTACTGCGGTTGCCGTCACCGAACCCGATGCCGGCTCCGACGTCGCCGGGATCCGCACGACGGCAAGACGCGAGGGCGATCACTACGTCCTGAACGGCACCAAGATGTACATCACCAACGGCGTCCATGCCGATCTGGTGTTCGTCGCCGCCAAGACCAACGGCGCGGCCAAGGGCAGCCGCGGCATCTCGATCTTCGCCGTAGAGCGTGGCACGCCCGGCTTCTCGGTCGGCCGCGCCCTCAAGAAGCAGGGCTGGCTATCGTCGGACACCGCAGAGCTGGTGTTCGAGGATTGCCGCGTGCCCGTCGCCCATCTGGTCGGCGAGGAAAATCGCGGCTTCTACGCCATCATGCGCAACTTCCAGAACGAGCGCATCGTGCTCGGCGCTCAAGCGATGGGCGAGGCCCAGGCGATGCTGGAGCTCACCCTCGACTGGGTTCGCAACCGTAAGGCCTTCGGCGCCACGCTCTGGGACAAGCAGGCGATCCGCCAGCGCCTTGCCATGCACAGTGCGGAGATCGAAGCCGCCCGCCGGCTGGTCTATCATGCCGCCTGGCTCGACACCCAGGGTCGCGACTGCGTGCGCGAAGTCAGCCAGGTCAAGGCATTGTGCGGCGAGTTGGTCAACCGCGTCGCCTATACCTGCCAGCAGTTCCATGGCGGTATGGGCTATCTGCGTGAGAGCGCGATCGAGCGTATGGTGCGCGATGCCCGCATCCAATCCATCGGCGGCGGCGCGACCGAGGTGATGCTCGAAGAAATCGCCAAGCGGCTGTTCGTCTAGAGATGCCGATCCTCGACAGCGCCGTCCGCTACGGGGCGGAGTTCGACCGCAACGCCGAGGCCTATGCGACGCTCGTCGAGGAGCTGCGCGACCGCCACCGCCATGTGCTTGCCGGCGGCGGCGAAAGTCTGCGGCAGCGCCATACCGAGCGCGGCAAGATTCCGGTGCGGCAGCGCATCGACGCCTTGGTCGACCCGCTATCACCGTTTCTCGAGTTGTCGCCGCTGGCGGCCTGGGAACTTTATAAAAACGAGGTGCCCGCGGCTGGCATCGTCACCGGTATCGGTGTGGTCTCGGGCCTGCCGTGCATGATCATCGCCAATGACGCGACGGTGAAGGGCGGCTCGTTCTTCCACGAGACCGTCAAGAAGCACCTGCGAGCCCAGGAAATCGCCTTCGAAAACAAGCTGCCCTGCCTCTATCTCGTCGATTGCGGCGGCGCCTTCCTCCCGGAGCAGGATCGCGTCTTCCCCGATCGCGATCATTTCGGCGGCACCTTCTTCCAGCAATGCCGGATGTCGGCGGCGGGCCTGCCGCAGATCTCGGCGGTGTTCGGTGGCTGCACTGCGGGCGGGGCCTATATCCCGGCGCTGAGCGACGAGGTCGTGATGGTGCGTGGCACGGGTCGCATCCATCTCGGCGGCCCGCCGATCGTCAAGGCGGCGATCAACGAGATCGTCGATGGCGAGACCCTCGGCGGCGCCGAGATGCACACCCGCGTTTCCGGCGTCGCCGACTATCTCGCGGAAACCGAACTCGGGGCGCTGGGCAAGCTCCGCGACATTGTCGCCGCGTTGAACTGGCCAGAGGCGCGACGCACGACGGCCCGCGCACCGCTGCCGCCGGTTTACGATCCCGCGGAGCTCGGCGGGATCGTCGGCACCGATCTGCGCCGGCCCTATGATGTCCGCGCGGTGATCGCCCGCATCGTCGACGGCAGCGAGTTCCAGGAGTTCAAGCCGGATTACGGCGCGACCCTGGTCTGCGGCTTCGCCTGGATCCATGGCGAGCCGGTCGGCATCCTCGCCAATAACGGCGTGCTATTTTCGGAATCCGCGGTGAAGGGCGCGCATTTCATCGAGCTGTGCGATCAGCGAAACGTCCCGCTGCTGTTCCTGCAGACCATCACCGGCTTCATGATCGGCACCGATGCCGAGCGCGGCGGCATCGCCAAGCATTCGGCCAAGCTCGTCTATGCGGTTTCCAACAGCCGGGTGCCGCGTTTCACCGTCATCATCGGCGGGTCGTTTGGCGCCGGCAATTACGGCATGTGCGGACGGGGGTTTCAGCCGCGCTTCTTGTTTTCC
>CAIUCF010000552.1 GCA_903897565.1 uncultured Rhodospirillales bacterium
GGCTCCGCAGACGCCTTCATAAGTGCAGGAGACATGGGTTCCGGTCAGCCCCAACCGCTCGCGGATCAGGTCGACGAGCAACAGCCGCGGCGCCACGGTCTCCTGGTAGACCGTCCCGTTGACGGTAAGCGTGATGGTCTTCATGGCTTGGCTCCGGTGCGGGCCCGATCGAACGCCGTCGCGGCAACTTCGCGACCAAGGCCGACGATCAGTTGGCGGCGATAGGCGGAATCGGCCCATTTATCGGCCTGGGCGTCGGCTGCCGCCGCCGCCGCGGCGAAGGCCGCCGAGATCGCAGCGTCGCCGCCATCTGATCCGAGCAGGATCGCCTCTGCATCCGGCGCCCGCTGTGCCCCGGCGGCGAGGCCGGAGAGTGAAACACGGACGGCGCCGCAGGTGCCGTCCGCGGCGAGCGTGACCAGCACGCAGACGCCGACGACCGGCAGGGCGTCCGTCACCAGCCCCCATTTCCGATAGGCGCTTCCAGTGCCAACGCCATATCCCGGCAGGCTCAGCGAGACCAGCAACTCATCAGGTCGTCGCGCGGTCTCGAGTGGGCCGATCAGGAAGTCGTCGATCGCCACCTGGCGCTCCCCGCCGTCAGCGGCCAGCAGGTTGACGGTGGCGTCCAGGCCGAGGACCACGGCGGGGAGGCACGAGGCGACATAATTCCAGCACACGCTGCCGCCGATCGTACCGCGATTACGAATCTGGCGATCGCCGACATGCTGGGCGGCATCGCGCAGCGCGGCGTAGCCACCGGTCAGTGAAGCGTCCTCGGCGATCGCGACATAGCGGGTCAATGCGCCGATCGTCAGGCCCCCGTCCCGCCGGACACCCTTGAGTTCGGTCAGATCCTGAAGGTCGACGATGCAGCGCGGGCGCACCATCCGCGCCTTGATGGCTTGCATGATGCTCTGCCCCCCGGCGAGCATGACGATATCGTCGGGGTCGTAGCCGGCGAGGGCGGAGCGCGCCTCGCTAAGGGTTTTCGGGCGACGGTATTCCTCGATGGCAACCGGGAACATGAGCACCTCCCCTGGGTGCCTGTTTGCGAGACTCCGCCCGGTATTGCCCGGCCTATTAAGGGTCTCGCGGCACCTTCTTTTGCCGCAATAGTATGACGCGACGGAGATCCGTCAATCGAAAGTCGCAGCCGTTTCGTCCCGACACTTCAACATCTTGAAGCGAGAGTCAGCGCAGACCATACTTGCGCAGTCGGTAGGCCATGGTAGGCCGGCTGATCCCGAGCAGACGGGCCGCGAACGCGAGGTTGCCTTTGGCTTCGGCCACAGCGCGCTCCAGGCTCTCGACTTCGGTCTCGGCGAGCGACGGCAGAGCCGCCCTGACGGGCGCGGCGATCGCGCCCTGGTCGATATCACCCGCGTCGCTTTCGATATTGCCGTCGGGTCGCAGCCGAAACGAGGACGCATCGAGCTCCTCGCCCGCCGTGAACAGGTGACAGAGATCGAGCGCGCCGCCGTCATCGGCCAGAATGACCGCGCGCTCGATCATATTCTCCATCTCGCGGATGTTGCCGGGCCATTGGTAGTTGCGAAGCGCGTCGACGCCGCGCTCGCGGAACCCGGTGATAGCCTTGTCGTATTTCTTGCAGAAGCGCTGCAGGAACCAGTCCATCATCAGCGGAATGTCGTCGCGACGTTCGCGCAGCGGCGGGACCTTGATCGGGAAGACATTGATCCGGTAGAACAAATCCTGCCGGAACTCGCCGCGTCGCACCGCTTCGCTCAGGTCGACATTCGTGGCGGCGATGACCCGGACATCGACCTTGCGCACCATGGTGTCGCCGACCCGCTCGATTTCCCCCTCCTGCAGCGCGCGCAGCAGCTTGCCCTGCGAAGCCCAGCTCAGGGTGCCGATCTCGTCGAGGAACAGCGTGCCGCCATTGGCACGCTCGAAGCGGCCGGGGCGCGATGCCGACGCACCGGTAAAGGCGCCCTTGGTGACGCCGAACAGCTCGGATTCCATCAACGCTTCCGGGATCGCGGCACAATTGACGGCGACGAAGGGGCCGGCGCTGCGCTTGCTGACCCGGTGCACGGTCTTCGAGAAAATTTCCTTGCCGACGCCGCTCTCGCCCAGGAACAGCACCGTCGCGTCGGTCGGCGCCGCCTTCTGGATCTTGTGGCAGACCGCGTTGAAGCCAGTCGAGATACCGACGAGGCCAAGGCTGTTTTCCGGCGTATCGGCGCGTCTTTGGCGAATCTTGGGTCCGGCCGGAGGTTGCCCCGCATCGCTGCCCGGACAATGAAGGAACTCGCCGATCTGCAGAAACCGCAGATCGTGGCGCGCCTCGGCGTCCCAATCCTCCACCGGCTGGCCGACGACGCGGCATTTCTCGTGGCCGGTCGCCCGGCATTCGAATTCCCGCCACAGGATCGGGCGGCCCATGAAGGTGCTGGTATAGCCGCAGGCGTACCCGGTCAGCATCCAGCACACACCCTCGGTGGCGATGCCGTAGGTCTTGACGTGAACCTCGGCCTCGGCACAATCGACGAGATGGAAGGCCCCGAAATAGCGGCCCGTGCTGACGTCGATATCGAGCGCGATCGGCTCGCAGCGTACCAGCCCTTCGAGCGAGACGAGCTGCGGTCCGCCGAGAAAATGACTGTAGCTGTCGGCGCCGGCACGCACCTTCTTGGTGACCTCGGCGTCATGGGCACCGGCCTGATAGCCGATCCGCGAGATCAGGCCACGGGCGCGTTCCAGGCCGAGGCTGTCGATCAGTTCCTGGCGCAGTGCCTGCAGCGAACTCGCATGCATCAGCAGCATGCGCTGGTCGTCGAGCCAGATGCGGCCTTCCTGCGGCGTGAAGCGCAGCCGCTTGGCCAGATCGTTGATATCCGGCTCGCAGATCGCGGCGACATGGCCGCGCTCGCTTGGCTTGCCGTGCCGGATCGCGGTCTTCGGGACGAGCCCGGAAGCCGCCGGCTGCCTGAGTGTCATGCGTTCCCCCGACCCTGGCGCCGGTATCGTCCATCCGGCGCTCGTGTTCTTCGCAAGGGAGTCTATACGCTTTTCCCTGTCGCGTGCAGCGCCGCGGTCAGACGAAGCGGTCGAAATGAATCTGGCTGTGCGGGACCTGGTGCTCGACCGCCAGCAAGGTTTGCACCGCTTCGATCATCGGCGGCGGCCCGGCGAAGTAATATTCGTAGTGCTCCAACGGCAATGGCAATGTCGCCGCGACCTGCTCATGGACGAAGCCCCGAGCGCCGGACCAGGTCTCCTGGGTCACGGCAGAAAGCACCGGGGTATAGCGCAGACGCGCCGTGGCCTGGGGGCTGAGCCCTGCCAGAATCTTGCCGCCACAGAGATCGGGGTGGGTCCGGGCGCCCTCGAAAAAATGTACGAACGGGCCGGACGGGTGACCCAGCGCCGTCCGTGCGATCGAAAGCATCGGGCCGACGCCCGAGCCGCCGGCGATGCAGACGATCTCGCGGTCGATA
>CAIUCF010000553.1 GCA_903897565.1 uncultured Rhodospirillales bacterium
CCTCGGCCTTATATTGGAGCCGGTCCTACGATCCGCATCTGCGCACCCAGGATCAGGCGCTGGCCGAACCGTTGCGGCACAGCGGCATCGAGCTGAAGCGCGCCACTGACGCTGCTCTGCTGTTCGAGCCCGAGCGGATCCGCAACAAGGAAGGCCGGCCCTATCAGGTCTTCACCCAGTTCTGGCGGGCCTGCCTCGCCACCGAGCCGCCGCGACCGCCCTATCCGCCGCCGGAACACATCCGCGCGCCCGCGACCACGCCGGCGAGCGATCCTCTCGATAGCTGGAAGCTGCTGCCGACCCGTCCCGACTGGGCCGGCGGCCTGCGCGAGCGCTGGCACGTCGGCGAGGACGCCGCCTGGCAGCAACTCGGCCGCTTCCTTCAGGCCGGGATCAGCCGCTATCACGATCATCGTGATCGCCCCGACATCCACGGCACCTCGGCGCTGTCGCCGCATCTGCGCTTCGGCGAGATTTCACCCCATCAGGTCTGGCACGCCGTCGCCGCGATGGCCAGCGGCCGAGGACCCGAGACCTATCTCAAAGAGATCGGCTGGCGGGAGTTCTCCTGTCACCTGCTCGCGCAGCACCCGGATTTACGGACCACGGCTCTGCGCCACGCCTTCGCCCGCTTTCCCTGGCAGGCCAACGCCACGGCGCTCAGGGCCTGGCAGCAAGGCCGGACCGGCTATCCCCTGGTCGACGCCGGCATGCGTCAGCTCTGGCATACCGGCTGGATGCATAATCGCGTCCGCATGATCACCGCCAGCTTCCTCGTCAAACATCTCCTGCAGCCATGGCAGGACGGCGAGGCCTGGTTCTGGGATTGCCTGGTCGACGCCGATCCCGCCAGCAATCCGGCGAGCTGGCAATGGGTGGCCGGCTGCGGCGCCGACGCCGCCCCGTATTTCCGCATCTTCAACCCGATCCTGCAGGGCCAGAAATTCGACCCCAAAGGCGAGTATGTCCGTCGCTGGGTGCCGGAGCTCAGTCTCCGGCCGAACGCCGAGATCCACACACCCGGCTTCGGCATTCCCGGCTATCCCGCGCCGATCGTCGATCACGACGCCGCCCGCCAGCGCGCGCTTGCCGCCTTCGCCGAAATCAAGGCAGGGCCGCTCGACGAAAACCGGTGATCTCAACGCGGCGCAAAGATGCTACGCCTCGCGCCATGTCATACGCGGTCAAGGAAATCTTCCTCACCCTGCAGGGCGAAGGCATGCAGGCCGGGCGCCTCGCGGTGTTCTGTCGTTTTGCCGGCTGTAACCTGTGGTCGGGCCGCGAGGCCGATCGCGCGACCGCGCAATGCCGCTTCTGCGACACCGATTTCGTCGGCACGGATGGCGAGGGCGGTGGGCGTTTCGCCGATGCTGCGGCTCTTGCCGCGGCGATCGCCGCGATCTGGGGAGAACGCGGTGGCAAGCGCTTCGTGGTGTGCACCGGCGGCGAGCCCCTGCTCCAGCTCGACGCGGCGCTGATCGCGGCGCTGCACGCGGAAGGCTTCGAAATCGCGGTCGAGACCAATGGCACCATC
>CAIUCF010000554.1 GCA_903897565.1 uncultured Rhodospirillales bacterium
CCGCCGTATATTTGCCGCGCAGGGCCTCGAGGCTGACGATTGCGATCGAGGCGATCACGGCGATCGTGTTGACGAGGTTCAACCGGGCGCCATCGCGCAGCTCGGTGCCCATCTCGACGGTGCGGATGCTCCACCAGTCGCTCTGCGCCTCCTCGAAGCGGCGCTTGATCACGCGTTCGCCGGCAAAGCTGCGGACGGTTGCGATCTGACTGACCATCTCGCTCAGCAGGCCGGCCATCTTGCCCATCACCTGATGCCAGCGCCGGCGCAACGGCTTGGTCTTGGCAACCGTCTGGAATGAGCTGAAGAGATTATAGGGGATCAGCACCAGCATGATCAGGCCGATCGCCGGCGCCTTGACGAGCAGGACGCTGATGCCGAAGAACAGCTGGAGGATGCTCGCCAGCGTGCCCTCGCTGAGCTGGAACAGCCACATGGTGATCGAGGTGATGGCGCCGTAGCGGTCCATGACGTCGCCGACCCGGGTGCGTTCGTAATAGTCGAGCGACAGGGTGGCCATATTGTCGAACACCCGCTGGCGCAGGGTGCTGACGGTGTTGAGCCACAGCGCGTCCGACTGGCCCTCGAGCAGGTAGTTGAACAGGATCGTCGCGACCCGTAAGCCGCCGAAGGTCAGGATCAGCAGAATCAGCGTCGACTGCGCCTCGGCGAAGCTGAGCTTGTGCGCCGACAGGCGTATCACCGTATCGACGATGCCCTTGAACAGGTAAGGGATGGCGGTGCCGACGAGCCCCAGCATCGCGCTGGCAACCACGATGACCACCAGCCGGCCGCGATACTCCGGGATCAGGGTGATGACGTGCCAAATATTCTTCATCGGCACCGTCGAGGCATCGTCGATGGATGTGGGGCTGACAGGATATTCCCGAATTGCATACTATATTGCCTTGCGCCGACAGGGGGCGTCTGTCTATATAGCGGCGTTTCGTGCGATATAATATGAAATTTCCACGGAGCCACCGCGCGCTCACGCCCCGTCTGGCGGGCGATCATGACGTTTCTACCCGATCAAAGGGATTGTGTATCGTGCCGTCGATTGATTTTCACCTGAGGGCCCTGACCATCCTCGCCGGTGCCCTGCTGGTCGGCGCGCTGCTGCACGGCGTGAGCTGAACGCGGGCGCTCGACCCCCGCGATCAGATATCCACGAACAACGGGATCAGACGGCCGAACACGCCCTGGAACTTGAGCCGCCCCTCGACGGCAATCAGACACAGGCAATCCTCGTCTGCAGGGATCGAGGGTCGGTGGATGATGTCGGCGTCATGCTCGATGAAGTCGCCCGCGACGAAAGCACCGCCCTCGTCATAAAGTTTGCCCTCGAGCACGACCGTCATCTCGCGCCCGCGATGGCCGTGCGATGGCAACGGGGTGCCGCGCGCGACTTTGAACAGGGTTGCGCGGGTTTCGCGGCCTCGGCGCCGCACGACATCGACCGTTTCGATCCCGCGGCCCAGCCGCTTCCACGGCAGATCAGCGACGTCGCCGAGATAGGGTGCCAAGGGCGACCTGGCAAAGGGCCCGCCCGACGCCGGTCGGGGGATTTCGCGTGACGATGCGGTTGCTCCTTCATCGAGCCGCGCCAAGGTCCGGGCGAAGGCGGCAGGCGCCAGCGCCTCGGGTTCGAGATCCTCGAGCATGACGCCGCCGATCGCCTCGATTTCTGCCAGCCGATCACGACACTCCGTGCACATCGAGATGTGGGTTACGACCACCAGCGCCAGCGGTTCGGAGAGGCTGCCGCCGCCATATTCGAACAATGTCGCGTCGCTCGGATGATGAGTCGGCGTCACAGGACGTCTCCAAGGGCGGCACGCAACCGCTTCATGGCGAGCCGAAGCCGCGATTTGACCGTTCCGAGCGGAATGCCGAGATCGCGACAGATGTCGCCATGGGCCTTGTCGGCGAAAAAGGACAGCGCGACGACCTCGGCCTGGTCCGGGGGCAGCACTTTCAGCGCCGCGCGCAGACGTTGCTCCTGCTGGTTGGCGGCGATCGTCTCTTCGACGGCGGGCGGCTGGGATGGCGTCAATGCGGGCTCGTCGGGGTGCAGCTCGGGATGGGCCTCGCGGCGGATCGCGTCGATCCTCAGATTGCGGGCGATAGTGAAGATCCAGGTCGAGGCCTGGGATTTCCGCGGATCGTAATAGGCCGCCTTGCGCCAGACCAAAAGCATCGCCTCTTGGGACAATTCTTCCGCGACCGCCGCCGGTGCCCCGAGCCGCATGAGATACGCCTTTACGCGCGGCGCGAAATGGCCGAACAGCGCCCCGAACGCCGCGCGATCGCCGTGTTCGGCGATCGCCACGATCTGGCGCGCGAAGGTTTCGACTGCCGTGGGGGAGCCGCGATCATCCTTCATCGTCTGCGCGAGCCGGGGAAACCGTGACGTCGTTCCGGGCCGCGGGACTGCCGGAACCGGGGTGAGGCGAGGAGAAGCTTCCATGCAAACATATACGTGACCCGCGCCGTGTTGGATCACGCGTCGGTGGGTGATCGTGGATACCGTCGCGCCTGCTTGATCGCATCGTCCCAGCGCGTCCGGGAATTGATGGTAACCGATTCCGGCATTCCTGTCAGGGGAATGACGTTTGCGGCGCGGTTCCGCTGCCTGCGGGCGACCGCTGGATCGGCGGCTGCGACGATAGGCTGCCGGGGCGTTTGAAAATCCTGTCGGACGCGGCCGGGAAACCTGATAATAACCGGCAGGTTGGCCTCGACAGGTGACGGCTGCGTCGTGTTGCGCTGCCTCGCCCTCTGCGAAGGGGGCCAGCACCGAACTCGAGCCAGCGTTTCATACAACCGGGCTGGATTATAAGGGAAGCTCCGTAATGAAAGTTGCCATTTTAAAAGAAACGCGTCCGGACGAAAGGCGGGTGGCGGCAACGCCAGATACCGTCAAGCGGATGATCGGGCTCGGCCTCGACGTTGTTGTCGAAACCGATGCCGGTCTTGAAGCCTCGTTCACGGATGCAGCCTATGAGGCGGCAGGCGCGAAGATCGTGCCGGATGCCAGAACTGCCGCGCAAGGGGCAGGCCTCGTTTTGAAGGTGCAGCGTCCGCAACTCGGTGGCGAAGGCCCCGATGAGCTGGCCTATCTCGAAAAGGGCACGATTCTGATCGGCATGCTCGCGCCGCTGCAGAACAAGGCCGATGTCGAGGCCTATGGCCGCGCCGGTCTGACCAGCTTCGCCATGGAGCTGATTCCGCGCATCACCCGCGCGCAGTCGATGGACGTGCTGAGCTCGCAGTCGAACCTCGCCGGCTATCGCGCCGTGCTCGACGCCGCGGCCGAGTTCACCCGCGCCTTCCCGATGATGATGACCGCCGCCGGCACCGTGCCGCCCGCGCGCGTTTTCGTCATGGGCGCCGGTGTCGCCGGTCTACAGGCGATCGCCACGGCACGCCGTCTCGGCGCGATCGTGTCGGCCAATGACGTCCGCCCGGCGGTTAAGGAGCAGGTCGAAAGTCTCGGCGCGACCTTCGTCGCCGTGATCGACGACGAGTTCAAGCAGGCGGAGACGGGTGGCGGCTACGCCAAGGCGATGAGCCCGGAATACCAGGCCAAGCAGGCCGCACTCACCGCCGAGACCATCAAGAAGCAGGACATCATCATCACCACCGCGCTGATTCCGGGCCGTGCGGCCCCGGTTCTGGTGACGGAAGAGATGGTCAAGTCGATGAAGCCGGGCTCGGTCATCGTCGATCTCGCGGTCGAGCAGGGCGGCAATTGCCCGCTGTCGGAATATGGCAAGGTCGTGCAGAAGCACGGTGTGACCCTGGTCGGTCATGCCAATGTGCCCTCGCGCGTCGCCACCGACGCCTCGGCGCTCTATGCCCGCAACCTGCTGAACTTCCTCACCCTGCTCGTCGACAAGGACACCAAGGGTCTGAAGATCGATACCAGCGACGAGATCGTGAAGGGCACCCTCGTGACCCAGGATGGCGTCATCGTCCATCCCGCCCTCGCGCCCGCAGCCTGATTGGGGAGGATAGAGAGACAGACATGGATCAGACCCTTAGCGATCGGGCGTCGCAACTCGGCACGGACGCCCAGCACCTCTCCCAGAATCTGAGCATTCTGGCCGAGCAACTCAAAATCCAGGCGCATGCCGCGGGAGCCGGCGCGGGCATCAGCCCCTTCGTGTTCTTCCTGACGGTGTTCGTGCTGGCCTGCTTCGTCGGCTATTACGTGGTGTGGCGGGTTACCCCCGCCCTGCATTCGCCGCTGATGAGCGTCACCAACGCGATCTCCTCGGTGATCATCGTCGGCGCACTGATCGCGTTGGGACCGTCGGGCCTCACCTTCTCGAAGTTCATGGGCTTCATCGCCGTGATCCTCGCCTCGGTGAACATCTTCGGCGGCTTCCTCGTGACGCAGCGCATGCTCGCCATGTTCAAGAAAAAGCAAAAGTAAGGGGCGCCAGACAATGACCGAAAATTTCGCGGCCCTGCTTTACCTGGTCGCCTCCGTTTGCTTCATCATGGCACTCAGGGGGCTGTCGCACCCCGAGACGTCGCAGTCGGGCAACCGCTACGGCATGATCGGCATGACGATCGCCATCGTTACAACCCTCCTGACCCCTCATGTCCAGTCCTACTGGATGATCATCCTCGGCCTCGCCATCGGCGGGACCATCGGCTACTTCGTCGCGAAGAAGATCGAGATGACGGCGTTGCCGCAGCTCGTCGCCTTCTTCCACAGCCTCGTCGGCCTCGCCGCCGTGTGCGTGGCGACCGCCGCGTTCACCGCTCCCGGCAATTACGGGATCCTCGACGCCAACGGTCATATCGAGATGGGCAGCCTGGTCGAGATGGGCCTCGGCACCGCGATCGGCGCGATCACCTTCACCGGCTCGATCATCGCCTTCGCCAAGCTGCAGGCGCTGATCAGCGGCAAGCCGCTGATGTTCCCGATGCAGCATTACCTCAACCTCGCGCTCGGCATCGCGATCATCGCCCTGGTGCTGATCCTGATGTGGACGCAGTCGACAGCGGTCTTCGCTCTGCTCGTGCTGCTGTCGCTGGCGCTCGGCTTCCTGCTGATCCTGCCGATCGGCGGCGCCGACATGCCGGTCGTCATCTCGATGCTCAACAGCTACTCGGGTTGGGCCGCCTGCGGCATCGGCTTCACGCTCAGCAATCCGCTGCTGATCGTCGCCGGCGCGCTGGTCGGTTCCTCGGGCGCGATCCTGAGCTACATCATGTGTAAGGGCATGAACCGCTCGATCTTCAACGTCATCCTCGGCGGCTTCGGTACCGATGCCGGTGCGGGTGCCGCTGCGGGCGGTGCCAAGGGCGATCAGGTCGTGAAGTCGGGCTCGGCGGAAGACGCGGCCTTCATCATGAAGAACGCGGCGAGCGTGATCATCGTCCCCGGCTACGGCATGGCGGTGGCACAGGCGCAGCACACCTTGCGTGAAATGGCCGATCTGCTGAAGAAGGAAGGCGTCTCGGTGCGCTACGCGATCCATCCGGTCGCCGGCCGCATGCCCGGGCACATGAACGTGCTGCTGGCCGAAGCCAACGTGCCCTATGACGAGGTGCTGGAGCTCGAGGAAATCAATCGCGATTTCGCCTCGACCGACGTCGCCTTCGTCATCGGCGCCAACGACGTCACCAACCCTGCGGCGCGCAGCGATCCGAATTCGCCAATTTTTGGCATGCCGATCCTGGATGTCGAAAAGGCGAAGACGGTGCTGTTCATCAAGCGCTCGATGGCGTCCGGCTATGCCGGCGTCGACAACGAGCTGTTCTTCCGTCCGAACACCATGATGCTGTTCGGCGACGCGAAGAAGGTGTGCGAGGACATCGTCAAGACCTTCGGCCACTGATCCGAGCTGCCGGCATCCCGCGTCGCGGGGTGCTGGCTTCGGTCGGTAGCTTCAAGACAACAAAAAAGCGCCGATCGGATCGATCGGCGCTTTTTCTATTCCGGCAGATGCCGCAGCGGGCTCAATAGCCTTCGCGATCCATCCGCTTGCGCAGCAGCTTGCGATGACGGCGAACCGCCTCGGCCTGCTCGCGGGCGCGGCGCTCCGAGGGCTTCTCGTAATTGCGGCGCAGCTTCATTTCACGGAAGACACCTTCGCGCTGCATCTTCTTCTTCAGCGCACGAAGGGCTTGATCGACGTTATTGTCACGGACGAGGACTTGCACGGGTTACCCACCGCTCCTTGGCGTATAAAAACGGGTGGCCAACGCGAGAGCGTAGCCAGAGAGGGGAGTACATATCACCGCCTCGATTCGAAGAAAAGGGGGGTTTTGCGACGTTTTTGCGTTTTTCCGGCCGCCGCCAGGAGTTGTCACGACGTGAGCGCCAGAGGGAGCCGCTCGGGCTGTTTCACACGCGAGGCGGGGAAGATCAACGTCGCCGTGGTACCGATACCGACCTTGCCGGTGATCGTCAGGGTGCCGCCATGCAATTCGACGAGGGACTTTGCGACGGGCAGGCCAAGGCCGATGCCGCCATAGCGGCGCGCCAAGGCGCCGTCGATCTGGCCGAAGAATTCGAGTGCCCTTGGGACTTCCGACGATGCGAGGCCGATCCCGGTATCGCTGACGGAGATCACGAGCCGGCCATTCTCGTCGAGCCAGGAACTGAGCAGGGCGTGGCCGCCTTCGGGAGTGAATTTGATGGCGTTCGAGAGCAGGTTCTCGATCATCTGGGCAACCCGCCTGGCGTCGCCGAAGAAATAATCGCGACGATGATGCAAATTGGCCGCGAGGCTAACGCCGGCGGCCGTAGCGACCGGGGTAAGCCGGGCGACCACCTCATTGAGCGTCTTTGCCAGGATGAAATGCGATTCATCGAGCTTCAAAGCGCCCTCGGTCAAAGCCGCCAGATCGAGAACCTCGTTGATGATGCCGAGCAAATGTCGTCCGCTGCCGCCGATATGGCCGAGATATTCATGGTATTTCTCGTTGCCGATGGGGCCGAACAGCTCCGCGGCCATCAGATCGGTGAAGCCGATCACGGAATTGAGCGGCGTCCGCAGCTCGTGATTCATCATCGCCAGGAAACGGGTCTTGGTCTCGCTGCCTACCGCCGCTTCGGTATAGGCGGCGGTCAGCTGCTTCGTGTTCGATTGCAGGCGGCGGATAACGATCACGCCGAAGGCCGCGATTGCCAAGCTGATCAGCAGCGCCGGCGGCAGGACGATCTGCATGAAGCGATTGCCCGGCCGCTGTGGTTGCCAGCCGAGGGTTATCGGGGGCGCCCCGCCCGGTCCGATCGACAGCGTGGCGGGCTCCCATAAACCCCGCCACCCGTTGCGCAGTATACTGGCCTCGCTGGTCGCGGCATCGGGGGCGGCAGCGGGCAGTATCTGCAATTGGTGGAAGCCGAAATCCGCCGGGATCGACGCCAGGAATGGCGCGTCGACGATCGTCGTCAGGAGGAAGACGACGCTTTTGGCGCCGTCGAAGCTGGGCGGTAGCGGTCCGTTGGGCGCGACCCGGCTGGCGCCGACGAGGTTGAGCTGGCCATCGATAATCGCGAAGCCGTTGGCGGCCGTGGCCGGATCGGGCCTCATGCTGCGCGCCTGCGCGAGCAGCCGTCGAATCTCGTCGTTGGCGAGCACGGACCGTGCCCTCGCGGCAGGGCCGGGCAGGCCTTGATAGAGGAAATGCAGCGCGTTGCCCTGACCATCGACGAGGAGAAGCCGGTCCGCCTTGGCACTCTTGTAGAAGCTGTCGTTGTAATTCGTGACCATCCAGTTGTGGTCGAAATGGACGACCAGATTCTCGAACGCCTCGGTCCAGACCGCGTTCACCGCAGCGTCGGCTCCGAGCTCCGTCAGGCGGGCGTTGAGAATCGCGGCGAGGGTCCGCTTCTGATTTTGGATCGCCTGGTGATTCTGGGTGCCGGCGTCGAAGACGACGAGGGCGTTGATCAGGATCAGGCCGAGGAGAACGAGGAAATAGAGCGACAGATACCACGCGTCGATCGCCGGCTGCCGTAACCGCGGGCGCGGAGCAGGCGCAAAGCCCGAGTTGGAAGCGGCGGTCGCTGTATCGGACATCGTGACCTTCGTTGCGGCAGATTGGCTCCCCACCGCGGCTTGCCGCCGATCTGCGGCCGGGCCAATTCCTCGACCCGCGAGAATCGTAGCAAATCCTTGGAATCTGTCTATATCTCCAATTGTTTTTCCTGCTTCCAGCTCAAATTAAACGTTGCAGCCGCCAGAGGTTTTACAAGATTTGCAAATTATGTGAATCTTGTGACGTCGGGATCGATCGCGAAGGCGCTGCGGGCATGGTGAAGAAGCTTTATCTCGGGCAGAAACTGCGCCGGTTGCGGGAGCAGAAGGCAGTAACCCAGGCTGCCTTGGCCGGACTCCTCGAAATCTCGACGAGCTATCTCAATCAGATCGAGGGTAATCAGCGCCCGGTGACGCTGCATATCCTGCTGCGGCTCTGCACGCTGTTCAATCTCGATCCGGCGAGCTTCGCCGAGGACGAAGAGGCACGGCTGGTCGCCGATCTGCGTGAGGTGATGAGCGACCCGCTGTTCGGCGGGCCGCAGCCAGGGACTGTCGAGCTGCGCAATGTCGCGGCGGCCTCGCCCGACATGGTCAAGCGGCTGCTCACCCTGCACCAAGCCTATCACAAGCTGCGCGAGCGCGCCGACGGCAGCGGCGATCCCTCCGATCCGCGCACCGTGCTCGAGGTCCTTCAGCCCGGCGGCAACCTGCCCTACGAGGAGGTCAGGGACTATTTTCACTACTGCAACAATTACGTCGAGGCCCTGGACGTCGCTGCGGAAAAGCTGGTCGAGGGCGAGGCGATGGCGATCGGCGATATGGCCGGCGACCTCGCGCGCCACCTCGCGGATCGTCACAAGGTGCGGATCGAGGTCCAGGAGAGTGTGAGCGATCAGGGCGCGATGCGCCGCTTCGATCCCGCCAACCGCACGCTCTACATCTCGCCGCAGCTGCAGGGGCCGAGCCGCGCCTTCCAACTGGCCTGCCAGATCGCGTTGCTCGATTTCGGCGGCGTGATCGACCAGTTGGTGAGCGCCGGCAATTTCACGACCGCGGACGCCCGCTCGATCTGTCGGGTCGGCCTTGCCAATTATTTCGCCGGTGCGGTCGTCATGCCCTACGGCCCGTTCCTGTCCACGGCGCGGGCGGTGCGCCACGACATCGAGATGCTGAGCAGCCGCTTCGGCACCAGTTTCGAGCAGTCCAGCCACCGCCTCAGCACCCTGCAGCGCCCGGGCGCGCGGGGCATTCCCTTTTACTTCGTCCGGGTCGACATGGCGGGCAACATCACCAAGCGGCACAGCGCGACGCGGTTCCAGTTTGCCCGCTTCGGCGGCGCCTGCCCCTTGTGGAATGTCCACGAGGCCTTTGCCCATCCGGGCAAGATCCTGGTGCAGCTGGCACGCATGCCGGACGGGATTGACTATCTGTCGATCGCGCGAACGGTGCACAAGCCGGGCGGCGGTTACCTGCGGCCGACCCGGCATTTTGCCATCGGTCTGGGCTGCGAGGCGGCTTATGCGTCCGAGCTGGTTTATTCTGCCGGGATCGATACCCGCGACGCCTCGGCGGCCATGAATATCGGCGTGAACTGCCGGATCTGCGAGCGCATGGATTGCCATCAGCGCGCGTTTCCGCCCATCACCGGCACCCTCAGCGTCGATGAATCGAAGCGCAGTTTCGTCCCGTATGAATTTACCTTTCCAGCACCGGCCGGCCACGGCTAGTGTCACAGGGACTGGAATTGCGAACTCCGTGTATCCGCATTATTTGCAAAATGCGGAACTGAAATTCACAATAATTTGCAAATTAGCATCTTTTTGCTGCAGCGCGGGTTGAGCAATCGCAAACACTGTGTTTGATCAGCGCCATACGCAGCCACATTTGGGCGGGGACACGTGGAGCAGACATTTCTTCAGCTAAAGCGGAATCGGGAAGCTGCGCAGATGGGTGGCGGACCGAAGCGGATCGCCGCCCAGCATGCCAAGGGCAAGCTCACGGCGCGCGAGCGTCTCGAGGTTCTCCTCGACGAGGGCTCATTCGAAGAATGGGGCATGTTCGTCGAGCATCGCTGCGCCGATTTCGGCATGGCGGAGCAGAAGATCCCCGGTGACGGCGTCGTGACGGGCTACGGCACGATCAACGGCCGCCTCGTCTTCGTGTTCAGCCAGGATTTCACTGTGTTTGGCGGCGCGCTCTCCGAGGCTCATGCCGAGAAGATCTGCCGGATCATGGATCAGGCGCTGAAGGTCGGCGCCCCGGTGATCGGCCTCAATGATTCCGGCGGCGCCCGCATCCAGGAAGGTGTCGCCTCGCTCGGCGGCTATGCCGAAGTGTTCCAGCGCAACGTGCTGGCCTCGGGCGTGGTGCCGCAGATCTCGCTGGTGATGGGACCCTGCGCCGGCGGCGCGGTCTATTCGCCGGCGATGACGGACTTCATCTTCATGGTGAAGGACTCCTCCTACATGTTCGTGACCGGTCCCGACGTCGTCAAGACCGTGACCCACGAGACCGTGACCCAGGAAGAACTCGGCGGCGCGGTGACCCATACCGTAAAGTCGGGTGTCGCCGATCTCGCCTTCGAGGATGACGTCGAGGCGCTGCTCGAGTTGCGCCGGTTCATGGATTTCCTGCCGTCCTCGAACCGCGACAAGGCCCCGCAGCGCGAGACCGCGGATCCCATCGATCGCGTCGATCTCTCGCTCGACACCCTGATTCCTGATAATCCGAACAAGCCCTACGACATGGCCGAGCTCATCCACAAGGTCGTGGACGAGGGCGACTTCTTCGAGCTGCAGCCGGGCTATGCCCGCAACATCATCATCGGCTTCGGCCGCATGGATGGTCAGACCGTGGGCATCGTCGCCAACCAGCCGATGGTGCTCGCCGGCTGCCTCGACATCGACAGCTCGCGCAAGGCCGCGCGTTTTGTGCGGTTTTGCGACTGCTTCGAGATTCCGATCGTCACCTTCGTCGACGTCCCGGGCTTCCTGCCCGGCACCTCGCAGGAGTTCGGCGGCATCATCAAGCACGGCGCCAAGCTGCTGTTCGCCTATGCCGAGGCGACCGTGCCGAAGGTGACCCTGATCACCCGCAAGGCCTATGGCGGTGCCTACGACGTCATGTCGTCCAAGCATCTGCGCGGCGACGTCAACTACTCCTGGCCGACCGCAGAAATCGCGGTGATGGGCGCCAAGGGCGCGGTGGAGATCATCTTCCGCCAGGACATCGGCGATACCGACAAGATCGCGGCGCGGACCAAGGAGTACAGCGAGAAATTCGCTAACCCCTTCGTCGCCGCCTCGCGTGGCTATATCGACGAGGTGATCCAGCCGC
>CAIUCF010000555.1 GCA_903897565.1 uncultured Rhodospirillales bacterium
CCGCCGGCATCATCCATGCGGCCCAGAAGATGGAGGCGGATTGCGAACCGGCATTCCAGGCGCTGGTCGCGGATATGAAGGCGGTGCTGGACTCGGCATGCGCTGATGATGACCGGACGGAGGCCGATCTCAAGGCGCAGACCAGGCAGACACAATTGACCACCGATGCCGTCATGCTCGGTGGCTTGGTGCTCAGCCTCCTCGGTGCCTTCTTCATGACTCGCAGCCAGATCACCGGCCCCATTGACAGCCTCGTCTCGGCGATGGGCGCTCTCGCCGGTGGTAACCATCGGGTTGACATCCCCGGAACCGAAGATCGCGCTGAACTCGGCGTGATGGGTCGCGCGGTGCTCGTCTTCAAGGAAGGCCTGCTCCGCGCCGAAGCGGGTGCCGCGCGCGAGGCGGCCGAGCGGGTGGCGAAGGAGCGCAGAACCGAGGCGCTTGAGGCGACCGTGCGGGGCTTCGAGGACAGGGTCGGGGCGATGACCAAAACCCTTGCTGCGGCGGCGACCGAGCTGCAGGCGACATCCCATAGCCTCGCGGCCTCGGCCGAGCAGACGAATTCCCAGTCCATGGCAGCGGCGGGCGCGGCGCAGACCACGTCGGCCAACGTCAACACCGTCGCCTCGGCGACCGAGGAGCTCTCGGCCTCGGTCCGCGAGATCAGCCATCAGGTTGCGCGCTCCAATACCATCGCCGGCGAGGCGATCTCGCAGTCCCACGACACCGGCGCCACCGTCAGGCGCCTCGCCGTCAGCGCTGAGGGCATCGGCGAGGTCGTGCGCCTGATCGCCGATATCGCCTCGCAGACCAATCTCCTGGCGCTCAACGCGACGATCGAGGCGGCGCGCGCCGGCGAGGCCGGCAAGGGCTTCGCGGTGGTGGCGTCGGAGGTCAAGTCGCTGGCCAACCAGACGCAGAAGGCGACGGGCGACATCGAGGCCAAGATCAACGAGATCCAGGGCCTGACCGGGCAGACTGTCGCGGCGATCGACGCTGTCGGCCGGATCATCGAGAATATGGCGGAGATCACGGCCTCGATCGCCGCCGCCGTCGAGGAGCAGGGTGCGGCGACCGAGGAGATCGCCCGCAGCGTCCAGGAGGCCTCGACCGGAACGGAGGGCGTGTCGCAGAACATCGCCGGCGTGCGCGAGGCGGCAGCCTCGTCGCGGGCCGACGCCAACCAGGTGCTGTCGGCGTCCTCCGAATTGTCCCAACAGGCCGAGATGCTGCACGCCGAGGTCGGCACCTTCATCGCCGATGTCAAGGCGGCATAGTCCTCGACGGCCGAGATCGAGAGGGCGAGGGGTCGCGACCGTCGTCGCGGCCCCTTTTTTATGGCCATGGTCCGGGAGTTGCTTGCTACGCTGCGACCAGCACCCCTCCCGTCGAGCCGCCATGTCCCCATCATGAACCCGCTGTCGAACCTGCAATGGCGAAACCTGATTCTCGGGGTCGGGTTCGTGCTGGTCGTGAGTTGCGGCGCCGTGATCGCCTATATGGCGAATGGCTGGAGCTTCGACGACGCGTTGTTCATGACGGTGCTGACGGTGTTCACCGTCGGCTATGGCGAGGTCAGGCCGCTCGATACCGAGGCGCTGCGGGCGGTGACGATCACGCTGATGATGCTGGGCTGCACCGGCATGATCTTCCTCACCGGTGCGCTCGTTCAGGTCATCACCTTCACGCAAATCCAGCAAGTCTTGGGAAGCAAGCGCATGAAACAGCAGATCGAGCGGCTGAAGGACCATGTCATCATCTGCGGCTTCGGCCGGATCGGAGTCATGCTGGCCAAGGAGTTGCGCGCCGGCAAGGCCGAGTTCGTGGTGCTGGAGGCCAATGCCGAACGCTTCGCCGAGGCGCGCGAACTCGGCTATCTCTGCCTCCAGGCCGACGCCACCGAGGAGGAGGCGTTGAAACAGGCCGGCATCATGCGGGCGCGGGCACTGGCGAGCGTCGTCCCGGCCGACGCCATCAACGTCTTCATCACCCTGTCGGCGCGCGGCCTCAACAGCGGGCTCAAGATCATCGCCCGCGGCGAATCACCCTCGACCGAGAAAAAACTGCTGCAGGCCGGCGCCGACCATGTCGTGCTGCCGGCCCATATCGGCGCGGAAACCGTGGCCTCGCTCATCCTCTACCCCGGGCTCGCAGAGGTGTTCAGCCATTCCGAACGGCGGCGCCAGACCGAACAGGACCTGCGCAGCTTCGGCCTCGAACTCGAAGTGGTGAGCGCCGCCGAGGGCAGCAGCTTCGTCGGCCTCACGGTCGGGGAAATCGAACGCCAGGCCGAGCGCAGCTTCTTCATCGTCGCCATCGAACGCCGCGGCCGCGCCGAGGTCGAGCGCCCCAGCGCCGACACACG
>CAIUCF010000556.1 GCA_903897565.1 uncultured Rhodospirillales bacterium
GCGCTTGATGCTCTCCTCGTCGGGGATCAGGCCTTCGACACCGGGCGTGTTGATGCCGCCGAGCGAGACGCAGTTGACGGTGATGCCAAAGCGGCCGCCGGCCTTGGCCAGCGCCCGCATCAGCCCGGCGGCGCCGGCCTTGGCGGCGGAATAGACGGCGAGATGGCCCTCGCCGACGCGTCCGGCATCCGAGACCACGGTGATGATGCGGCCCTGTTTGCCCGCCATCATCAGGGGAAAGGCGGCGCGCGAGGCGTTGAGGACGCCATAGAGATTGGTGCCGAACCAGCGCTGCCACTCGTCGGGTCCGGTCTCCCAGAACGGCGGCAGATCGTCGAAATTGCCGGCCGGGCCGGCATTGCCGGCGTTGTTGACCAGGATATCGAGGCGGCCGAGCGCTTTGTGGGCATCGTTGACCATGTCCTGGACGCGCTGGAAATCGGTAACGTCGCCCTGCACGGCGATCGCCTTGCAGCCGAGCGCCTCGACCTCGCCGGCGACCTTTTCCGCGCGTTCGGCGACGAAATCATTGATGACGACGGCGCCGGCATTGTGGCTGGCGAAGTGCAGCGCCACCTGGCGGCCGACGCCCTGGCCGGCGCCGGTGACGAAGGCGGTGCGGCCCTTGAGGTCGAGAAGATCGCTCATGTCTGTGGTCCTTCGCTCTAGCGGCCGGTGAATTTCGGCGCGCGCTTTTCGGTGAAGGCGGCGAGGCCTTCGGCGCGGTCGTGGGAGAGATTGTGGAGCGCGCTCATCAGTTGCTCGGCGCGCATCGCGACTTCGACCGGCTGGTCGAGCCCATCGTCGACGAGCTGCTTCAGTCGGGCGAGGCCGAGCGGGCTCTTGTCGGCGAGCTTGGCGACCAGGGCATCGACCGCAACCTCGAGAGCGTCATCGGCGACGACCTCGGTGACGAGGCCCCAGTCGGCCAATGTCTGCGCTGGCAGGTATTCGGCGGTGAACATCAGGTATTTGGCGCGCATCGGCCCGATCTTGCGCGGCAGTCGCACCGAGCCGCCGCCGCCCGGCATCAGCCCGTATTTGCCGTGGCCGTCGCCGAGCCGGGCCGATTGCGCCGCGATCACGAGGTCGCAACCCAGCACGATCTCGAGGCCGCCGGCAATGGCGAGGCCGTTGACGGCCGCAATCACCGGCAGGCGGAAACGCTCGATGCGGTCGGCCAGCAGGCGGAAACTCTCGGTGAAGGCGGCGGTCGCAGTTTCGGGATCGCTGCCGACCGTCATGGCCAGCGCTTCCTTGAGATCGGCGCCGGCGCAGAAGGCGCGGCCGGTACCGGTGATGACGATGGCGCGCAGGTCGGCGTTGCTCTGGGCCTGATCCAGGGCGGCGTTGATGCCGGTGATCATCACCGGCGACATGCTGTTGAGCGCCTGCGGCCGGTTGAGGCGAATCCACAAAGCGGCGCCGCGCTGGGTGACGATGATGGGGTCGGTGGTCATGGTTTGGGTCCTTTGGATTCTCGGATAATGATCAAATAACTCCCCGCCGTCATTCCCGCGGAGGCGGGAATCCGGTCGTTACGCGCGGAAGCGCGGACAAGACTCATGTCGCCGCAGACGCGGCTCTCGCTGGATTCCCGCCTTCGCGGGAATGACGAGGGGGAGTGGGGCCGCGTTCATCCATGTGTCGGGTACTTCAAATCGCCCGCTCCCGGCCCTGCCAGAAGCGGTCGCGGAGTTCGCGCTTCAGGACCTTGCCGACGGCGCTGCGCGGCAGGCTGTCGATGACGGTGACCGATTTGGGCGCCTTGACCGAGCCGAGCTTGTCCTTGCACAGCCGGATGATCGCGTCCGCGTCGAAGACCGCGCCGGGCTTGAGCTCGACGACGGCGGTCACGGCTTCGCCCCATTTGTCGTCGGGGATGCCGATGACGGCGCAATCCTGGACGGAGGGATGGGTCCAGATCACCTGTTCGACCTCGCCGGGATAGACGTTGAAGCCGCCGGTGATGATCAAATCCTTCTTGCGGTCGACGATGTAGAGATAACCGGCCTCGTCGAGCACGCCGATATCGCCGGTATGGTGCCAGCCATGGGCGCCGGCTTCCGCGGTCGCAGCCGGGTTCTTGTGGTATCTGGCCATCAGCAGATTGCCGCGGCAGACGATCTCGCCGCGCTCGCCCGGCGGCAGCAGGGCGCCATGATCGTCCATGATGGCGACGGTGGCGAGCGGACCGGCGCGGCCGGCGCTCCACAGGCGTTTCTCCAATGCCGGATCGGCGAGCGCCTGTTGATGTTCGGCCGCGCTCATGAAGGTGACCGACATCAGTGCCTCGGTCTGGCCATAGGTCTGGCACATCACGGGGCCGAAAATCTCGGTCGCCTCGCGCAGCTTGTGCACCGCCATCGGCGCCGCGCCATAGAGAAAATATTTGAGGTGGGAGTAGTCGAAGTCGCGGATTTTCGGCTGCGACAGCAGCATGTAGATCAGGGTCGGCGGCATGAACAGGGTCGTGGCCTTGAAGCGGTCGATCGCCTCGAGGATCGCCAGCGGTTCCGGCTTGGGCAGCAAGACGCTGGTGCCGCCGAACGGCAGCAAGGTCGCCGTCAGACAGCCGGCGGCATGGGTCAGCGGTGCGGCGACCACCTGGACCGGCGGGGCGTCATAGGGCATCGCGATATGGTAGGAGGCGATCATCGCCTCCCAGCTCAGATTGGTCAGGATCACGCCCTTGGGCACACCGGTCGTGCCACTGGTCGTCATCATCGACACGGTGTCGAGCGGGCCTTTGTCAAAGAACACCCC
>CAIUCF010000557.1 GCA_903897565.1 uncultured Rhodospirillales bacterium
CGCTCGAGAAAATGCCGTATTTGCGGGCGATCGGGCGCTGATCAGGCGGCAAGCCGCCCGACCAGGGATATTTGGAGAAGGCGCCGAGGGTTGCGGCGGTCAGCTGCAGCCCGCCATCCGGCTGCCAGCCTTCGAGCCGGGTCAGCAGGCGGAAGCCGAAGGCATTGCCCTCGAAATCGCACAGCTCCCAGCGCAGCTCCTCGGGCAATCCGGCGAGAATTTCCTGGCCGAGCGCGCTGTCGGTCCACCACGAGGCGATCGCCTGCTCGCCCTCATGGCTGAACGGGGTCTGGCCGACGTCATGGGTGATGGCGCCGGCGAGCACGATATGGCCGATATCGGCGGGCGAGACGCCCTCGACCACGCCGTGGCGCAGCAGATGCTGGCCGGCGAGCTGGCCGAGGCTGCGGCCGACGCGGCTGACCTCGATCGAATGGGTCAGGCGGTTGCGGACGTAATCGCCGGGCTCGGCGGAATCCAGCGAGGGGCCATGGACCTGCATCTTGGCCTGCAGGCGGCGGAAGGCGCTGGAGAACACGAAGCGATCGACATCGATCTCGAACGGCGAGCGCCATTCATCGGTGGCGCGGACATCGCCCTGTCCCAGTCGCTTGGTCGACAGCAGGTCGCGCCAGCGCATCATGGGCGCGTGAGCCCCTTGGCGTTGCCGTCCAGGCCGTCATCCCCGCGAAGGCGGGGATCCATCGTCGGGCAAAAGATTAGCGCCGCGATCGGATACCGATTCGGTGGGTGCATGGATCCCCGCCTTCGCGGGGATGACGAAAAGAGGAGATAGGCGGCGACATTCATAGGTTCGCTCCGAGCGATGAACAGCGTGCCCCTTGGACTCTGCACCGTCACATCATACATAGAAGGGACCAATACAGGGAATTGACGGATCATGGCTATCTCGGCGGGCGATCTCTCGGCACAGGATTTTTCCATCGGCGCCAATGCCGCGCGGCGGATCAAGCTGGTGACGGCCGACGAGCCGGTCGGGTCGGCTTTGCGCATCACGGTCTCGGGGGGCGGTTGTTCCGGCTTCCAGTATGGCTTCTCGTTCGATGCCGCGCGCAACGAGGATGACCGGGTGTTCGAGCGCGACGGCGCTACGGTCGTGATCGACGAGGCGTCGCTGGATTTGGTGCGGGGGTCGGAAATCGAGTTCCTCGAGGATCTCGCGGGCGCCTTCTTCCAGGTCCGCAATCCCCAGGCCGCGTCGTCCTGCGGCTGCGGCATGTCATTCTCGATCGCCTGATCGAGGATCGCCGCCGCCCGCGATCGGACGGCGGCGGGGCAGGGTTACTTGGCGGCAGTCTCTTCGAAGCGCTTGAGGAAACGTTCGGCGCGATCGATCGCTTCCTGGAGGTGCTTCGGCCGGACCTGGTGGGCGATGGTGGCGCGGATATGCATCAGCAGGAAGCTGAAGTGGTGGTACATCCGATCGGCGTCTTCCAGCGGCTTGACGAGACTCAAGAGGTAGTCGTCGAGCTCCTGATCGTTGAACTTCTCGTGGAACGCGTTGTATTTTTGATAGAGTTCTTCGATTTCGCGCTTCATGACCGGTACCTTCTCCTAGAAACAGAACGCTCGCGTTGCGGCTTGCCGCCGCGCCACCGGGTAACAGGGTGGTGGGCGGGATTTCGCCCGCACTGTAGTCGATCCTTGGCGCTGCGCCAATTCCGTTAACCGCCGAACGACAGGGTGATTTCATAGCGTGATCTGGCTCAGGCGGGCGATGCTGGCGCTCGCGGTGGTTCTCCTGCCCTTGGCCTGCTACGGCGCCGCGGCCCTGGTCGGCGCGGCGATCCCGGTCAATCGCGGCTTCGTCATGCCCACGCAAGGCACGCCGGTCTGGCTGTGCTCCAACGGCATCCACACCGATCTCGTGCTCCCCGCCGGCGCCGGACCGATCGACTGGCCGGCCGTGCTGCCGCCCGGATTGTTCCGCGGTATGCCACTGCCGCGAAGCGCATTCTCCTTCGGCTGGGGCGACCGCGATTTCTATAGGTCGACGCCGACCTGGCGCGATCTGCGGCTCGCCACCGCGCTCAAGGCGATCGGCGGCGGCGATGCTACGGCGGTCCATGTCGAGTTGCGGCCGGACGGCGGCCATGACCCCGCCTGTCGTGAATTGCGGCTGGCCGCCACGACCCTCGCCCGCGTCGACGGCGAGATCCTCGCCGCGATGGCGCGCGATCCCGCCGGTCGGCCGATGCTGATCCCGGGCGCCGGCTTTGGCCCGGCGGACGGCTTCGTCGCCGGGACCGGGCATTATTCGATCTTCCTGACCTGCAACGACTGGCTGCGGCGGACATTGGCGCGCGCCGGCATCCGTACGGCGCTGTGGTCGCCGTTTCCCTTCGGCCTGATGTGGCAGGCCAAAGCGGCGGGAGCGCCAGCCGGAAGCTGACGCGCCCTTGACACCCCGTCGGCTTTACAGAATAACTCGAACATTGGTCGATAAAAAATACGACCTTCGCCGCAAATCGTGGCGGCGACAATAACCCTTCAACCGGGACGGGGGAGCATGATGACGACGATTGCCCGCAACTATACCACCTGGCGTATCTGCGTCTGGTGCGGCTGGATTTTCCTGGCCGGCTACCTGGCCTCCTGGGGTGTCCTCGGCTTCAACGTGCCGACCCTCGAGCCGAGCATTCCGCAGGCCGATCTCTACACCCATTACGTCACCCACAGCGCCCGCATCCGCCTCGCCTTCGGGCTCAGCGTGTTCTTCATGCCGTTCTATTTCGTCATGAGTGCCGTGATCTCCCGCGTCATGCAGCGGATTGAGGGGCCGGACGGTCCATTTGCGATCTGCGAGCAGATGGGCGGCGCGCTGACCGTGGTCACGGGCCAGGTCGCCGGCATCGCCTGGCTGGTCGGCGCCTTCCGCGTCGACGAGCGCGGCCCGGCGATCGTCCGCACGCTCTATGACTTCGGCTGGCTGTATTTCGACATGACCTTCATGATCACGACGCTGCAGATGTTCGCGATGGCCTATGTTTTCTTGAGCGACAAGCGCGCAGTGCCGTTGTTTCCGAGCTGGGTGTCGTGGCTGTCGATCTTCGTCGGCTTGAGCTTCGTCCTGCTCCTGCTGCTGCCGTTCCTCACGACCGGCCCCTTCGCCTGGAACGGATTGTTCAACTACTGGGTTACTCTTGGCGGTTTCTTCGCCTGGTGCCTGGTGATTCTGGTTTATCTATCCAAGGTGATCAACCGGCTCGAGCGCGAAGAGCCGTAACGATCGGGCGCAACACACCGATCATCTGTTTTGGGGGGAACGACAGTGAATAGCAGTACGCATCGGCTAAGTGTGTGGAGCGGGGTCATGTTCATGATCGTGTTCAGTGTGGGCTGGGTCGTGATTGCGCGGTTTCTGCCGCCGCCATCGCCCAACCTGACCGGACTCGAGGTCGCCGATTTCTATCGCAGCAACCTGTTCATGATTCGGCTGGGCCTGGTGTTGTCGCAGGCCAGCCTCGTGTTCTACCTGTTCTGGGTGGCGTCGATTTCCTCGCAGCTCAAGCGCATCGAAGGCGCATCGCCGATCCTTTCGGAGACGCAGCTGATCGGCGGGGCCGGCGGCTGCGCCGCGATCCTCATCGCCTGCCTGGTCTGGGGCACGGTATCGTTCCGGCCGGATCGCCCGCCCGAACTGACGCTGATGTTGAATGATCTCGGCTGGATCATCTTCACGACGACCTTTGCGCCGTTCATGACGCAGGATTTCGCGATCGCCTGGGCGATCTTCTCCGACAAGAGCAAATCGCCGATCTATCCGCGCTGGGTTGCGTATTTCAACATCTGGACGCCGCTGCTGTTCGTTCCCGCGGGGCTGATCCTGTTCTTCAAGACCGGCCCCTTCGCCTGGAACGGCATCCTCGCCTTCTGGATCCCGCTGACGATCTTCTTCATCTGGATGATCGTGATGACCGTCATGACCCTGAAGGCCATGAACCGCCAGACCCGCTAGGACGCCGCAAGCTGATGCCTCACGATGTCGGTGCGGGGGAGAGCGCAATCTCCCCCGTTGCTTCTCATCTGCCTGGGGAATCCGGCATCTGGGTGCTGATCCTCGGCGATCTGGTGATCTTCACGCTGTTCTTCGCGACCTTCACCTTCTATCGCGGGCAATCGCTCGCGCTCTACACCCAGTCGCAGCACACGCTGCACCAGAGCTTCGGCGCCCTGAACACGGTCTTGCTGCTGACCAGTTCGCTATTCGTCGCGCTCGCCATGAACGCACTGCGCCGCGAGGCCGATCGGACGGCGACCGGCTTGCTGGCGCTGGCGTTCTGCTGCGGCGCCGGGTTTCTGACTGTCAAATATTTCGAATACGGCGAGAAGTTGCGGGCCGGAATCACGCTGACGACCAACGAGTTCTACAGTTTCTATTACGTGCTGACCGGGCTGCACATGATCCATGTGATCCTCGGCATGGGCGTGCTGCTGTTCATGTGCCGGGGGGCGTGGAGCGGCGGCCGGGGGCCGCCCCGGATCGTGCTCATGGAGAGCGGGGCCAGCTTCTGGCACATGGTCGACATCCTGTGGGTGCTGATCTTCCCCCTGCTCTATCTGATGAAGTGACGCGGATGATCATCGGCAGCACGCGACGCGTCATCATCCTGGTCTGGCTGATTCTGGTCCTGGCGACCTGTCTGTCGCTGTGGGTCGGCGAGAACCAGATCCCCGTGACCCGAATCGGCCTCGCGACCAGCGTGGTGATCGCGCTGGCCCTGATCAAGATTCGCCTGGTCATGCATTACCTGATGGAGGTGCGGACGGCGCCATTGGTGCTGCGCCGGGTGCTCGATGCCTGGCTGGCGCTCGCCGGAGGGGCCATCCTGTCGATCTATTGGTTGGGAGAAGCCTGAATGAACGCCGTTCCCTTCTATGAACCGGTCAGCATCGCCCTGTTCCTGCTGGCGCTCGGCTGGGCGCTGCGCTCGGGCAGCCCGATCAATCTCGGCGCGGTGCTCGGCGGATTCCTGCTGTTCGGCTTCGACTGGCTGTGGTGCTCGCGCGGCTTCTGGAATGCCACTGTCGCGCAGAACCTGATCATGATCCCCGGCCTCCATATCCAGGGCCAGCGCTACCCGATCGCGATCGCCTGCAATTGGAGCGTCGGCTATGGCTTGCTGCCGCTGTTACTGTCGAAATGCCATGGCGCGATCTCCCGCAGCCTCGGCGTCTGGCACTTGCCGGTGATGCTGGTGCTGTTCGCCGCGCTCGACATCGCGATCGAGGGGCTGCTGATCTCGGTGCTCGGCGTCTATGCCTATCACCAGGCGCCGCGATTCCTGTTCTGGGGTGTCGCCTGGTCGAATACCTGGATGCTCGGCGGGTTGCTCACGGCGGGCTATTTCGGCCTCGCCTATGCCGAGAAATGGGCGGCAATCCCCGTTGGCTCCGGGATTTCACCGGCGCGCGAGACGACCTGGAAGGGTGTGATCATGGCGGCGGGGACGATCCTGACCTCGGCGTTCCTGCTCGGCGTCGCGCAGTTCTTCTGGTTCTCGGCGACATCTCCCTGGGTCGAGTCGGGCCGGATGTTTTAGGCAGAACTCCCGCAACCGGAGGCCGCGGTATTTCAACCAATCGTCTTTACCGCGTTTCAGGTTCTTGCTATGTTCCCGGATGGTCGCGTTCCCGCCGAGAGCTCCATCCATGCCGCTGTTTCTGCTCGGGCCCATCCTGACGATCCTGTGCATCGTCCATGTCGTCAGGACCGGTCGCAATACCATCTGGATCTACGTCCTGATCTTCCTCCAGGTGATCGGCCCGATCGCCTATTTCTTCGCCGAGATTCTGCCCGATCTGCTCGGCTCGCGACACTCGCGGGCGCTGGCGGCGGGGGCGGTGCAGACGCTCGATCCCGGGCGCAGCATCCGCCGGCGCTCCAATGCGCTCGACCTCACCGACACGATCGAGAACCGGCGCCTGCTGGCGGAGGAATACTGCCGCGCCGGCCGTTTCGACGACGCGGTCCAACTCTATGAATCGACCTTGGTCGGGCTCCATGCCGACGACCCGGTGCTGATGCTCGGCCTCGCCCGCGCGGCGGCGGGCCGGGGCGATGCGGCGCTCGCGCTGGCCACCCTCGATCGGCTGCGGGCGGCGCATCCCGAGTCGCCGTCGACGGAGGCCAGCTTCATGCGCGCGCGCAGCCTCGAGGCGCTCGGCCGCGACATTGAGGCCCTCAATGCCTTTACCACGCTCGCGGGCTACGCGCCGGGCGAGGAGGCGCGCTGCCGCCAGGCGCTGCTGCTGCAGAAGCAGGGCGATACCGCAGCGGCGCAGGCCATCTTCGCCGAGATCCTCCGCCGCAGTCGCCACGCCGACAAGCGCTACCTGCGCAACGAGCGGGAATGGATCGACATCGCCCGCCGCGCCGGCGCAGCGTGACGAGGGCGACCGCGACCGTGTAGGCTTGCGGTACGCGCCGACCCGCTCCCGAGGATCTCATCCATGACCGTCGTATCATGACCCTGCCTGAACTCGACCTCGCCGGTTATTTCGCCCGTATCGGCTTCACGGGCGCCGCAGCGCCGGATCTCGCGACGCTCCAGGCGCTGCACGCCCTGCACCCGGCGGCGATCCCGTTCGAGAATCTCGACCCGCTGTTGGGCCTGCCGGTCGCGCTCGATCTCGCCAGCCTGCAGGCCAAGCTGGTGCGCGGCGGTCGCGGCGGCTATTGCTTCGAGCACAATACCCTGTTCAAGGCGGCGCTGGAGGCGATCGGCTTCTCGGTCACCGGCCTGATCGCTCGGGTGCGCTGGATGGTGGTGCCTGACGCGCCGCCGACGCCGCGCACGCATATGATCCTTGCTGTCGAGCTCGAGGGCGAACGCTGGCTGTGCGATGTCGGCTTCGGCGGCCACATCGCCGCAGCGCCGATCCGGTTGCGGCTCGGCATCGAGCAGGCGACGCCATGGAACACCGTTCGCCTCGTGCCGGCCGGTGAGTTGATCGCGCTGGAGACGCGGCTGCCGGCGGGGTGGAAGGAATGCTACCGCTTCAGCCTGGAGCCGGCCTTCGCCGCCGACCAGGAGCTCGCCAACTGGTTCACCTCGGCCCACCCGGCCTCGCGGTTTCGCACTTCGCTGGTGTGTGAGCGACTCACGCCGCAGACTCGTCTCACGCTGGGCAATGGCCGCTGCATCCGCCGCCACATCGACGGCCGCATCGAGGAAACCCCGATCGACTCCGTCGCCGTGCTCGCCGATGCGCTGACGAGCGGCCTCGGCCTGCCGGCCTCGATCGACGCCGAGGCAGTGTGGCGTCGACTGGGCGAGGTGTGACCTATAAAGCCCTCCCCCTCGATGGGGGAGGCTTTGGGTGGGGGTGATCGCGCCGCCATCGAGTTCGTTACTGGCATCACCCCCATCTAAATCTTCCCCCCTCGAGGGGGAAGACTTGTACCGAGATCCTACCCCCGGCTCGGCAGGCCGTGGACCAGGGTGACGAACTGGCCGTCGGTGCCGCCGCGGCGGTGTTCGGAGAGCGCCTGGTATTCAGGATCGGCCCACCAGCTTTTGGCGGCCGCTTCGGACGGGAACTTGAAGATCACGATGCGGCCCGGCGGCGGCGCCTTACCCTCCAGCGTTTCGGTGGCGTCGTCATAGGTGACGAACTCGCCGCCATAGCGCTTGAGCAGGGGGAAGAAGCCCTTTTCGTAGACGCGATATGTGGCCGCGTCGCGGATCACGAAATTGGCGAGGATATAGACGGGGATATCGGTCATGGTCGGGCTCTTGTTGTTACTATATTTTCTATAGTAACTGGATTCGTGACCCTCCGGAACCCCAGACGTCAGGCGACCGGTTGGTGCCGGAGCTTATTCAGGAAGCCGGTTCGCCCGGCCATCAGCTCGCGCTCGCGGTGGATGATGGTCTTCCACATCGAGTCCGGCGCGGGATGGGCCCAGCCGAGTTCGCGCTCGGCCGTGCCCGAGCTGTAGTCGAGATGCACCCGGGTGGCATCGACGGTGTCGCGCGACATGAAGGCGGGCAGGCCGAGCGCGCGCAACAGCGGCTCCATCGGCATCATCAGGGGCCGAGCCAGCCAGCGGGGCAGCCAGATCAGCGGCGCCATCGCGCCGGGATGGTGGCCCCAGAGGGCAAACAACGCGCGCAGGTTCATCGGCGGGCCGCAGAACAGATAATCGGAGCCAGGCGCAGCCTGCTCGACCGCGAGGCACAGGCCCTCTGCCAGCGCGTCGACATCGACGAAGGCGAACACCGCATCGCCACCCCAGGCGATCGGCGGCAGCCGCGACAGCAGATAGAGACGGAGGAAATAGCCGAAAGCCGAGTGGTCATTGGCGCCGACCACGCCGTTGGGCATGGCGGTGACGAGGTTGAGGCCGCGGGCGCGCCAGGACAGCGCGACCTCGTGCGCCTCGGCCTTGCTGCGCTCGTAGGGGGTCAGGTAGACGCCGGTATGGCGCTGGCTCTCGTCGCGCGCGATCGAGGGCTGATCGGCAGGGCCGCTGCCGCCGAGCGCCCAGACCGTCGAGACGTAGACCGTCTTCGCCACGCCGGCCTTGAAGGCGGCGCCGAGAACGTTGTCGGTGCCGCCGACATTGACCTGCTGCATTCGTGCGCAGGTCGCGGCGTTGGCGCCGAGCTCATAGACGCCGGCATTATGCACGACGGCATCCATGCCGACCATTGCCTCGGCCAGCCCCTGGGCCCGGGTGACGTCGCCGTCGACCAGGATACAGCCCTGCGCCGCCAGCCACGCCGCCGGGATACTGAAGTGATCGCGCACCAGCGCATGGACTTCCCACCCGCGCGCCAGCATCCGCGTGACCAGCGCCTGGCCGATGAACCCGGTGGCGCCGGTGAGGAAGAGTTTCATGAGTCGGCCTTTTTATGAGGAACGGACTGTTGCCGGCATCGTAGCGCGCGGCGTCGGTGCCGTCGATCACGCCATACCGGGCAACCGCGGCCGGAGATGGGGGGAATGATAAGCCTGCGGATTGAAACTGTCACAGAACCGGGGCGATCGTGGCGCCCGGTTCGGCGCGCCGCCGGACCGGTCCCGCATTCAAGGTCCAGACGTGAAGTACACGATCAAGCTCGGCTCGCGCAGTCTCGGCATCGCCGGCGTCCTCCTCGCGACGGCGCTGCTGGGCTGCGCCCCCGGCCGGATCGTGTCGTTCACGGTCGCCGACCCTGCGACAAACGGGACATATAAGGCGGTCGACGCCCATGGCCTGGCCGATGGCGTGAGCTACCCGGTTCCCGGTGGTTCGCCCCGCTTCATTATCGATGGACTGGCGTATGACTCGGAGCAGGATATCCGGAGACTGATGCCGGTGATCGTCGCAGGCAAGGCAGGTTTCGTGCCGCTGTCGCCGGAGCGGGCGGTGGGCTCGCTGCTGATCGTGCTGCCCTCTCGCGCGATGATCGAAACCGAGGCCGTGGCGGCGTTTTGGGACTATCGTCCGGTCCAGCTCTCCCTCGATGTCGATAAAACCGAGGCGGACACGCTGCTGCTGGCGGAATCGGCGCGGGCGGCCCGGGTGTTCGACAGGATCAGTTTCATCCGCTCTGATCGGCCCGAGGACGAGGCGATCGGGGACAACGACTATAAGATCTGGGCGCAGCGGGGCAACGAAAGCTTCGTCTGGTACATCGAGGGACAGCATGGCGAGCCCCGGGCGATCACCTTTGCGCGGCCGGAGCAGTTCCCGCAGATGGCTCTCGCAGCCGCGCGCGGCCTCGGCGCCAAGATCCAGCAGGGTGCCGACGCCGCCATGCTCCGCATCGGGTACAATCGCGTGTTCCAGACGCCGCTGACACCCGATCAGGAAGACATCCTCATCGAGATTCACGACAGCTTACCGGGAAATCAGCGCCGCACGATCCTGCGCCACGTCATGGCGTCTAAGGTGTTCAAGAAATATGAGCCGATCATCGATGCGCGTGCGAAGCTGTACTGCCCCGGCGACTACTCGATCGGCTTCAATTTCATCGGTCGAAGGTTGATCTACCCGGCGATCGGGTGTCGGGTTTATTGTGAGTGACTGACAACGCGTCCGTATTAGGGAAACCTGTTTTTTGGACAATGAGCGGGTTGTCCTGGCGCATGGCTGGCTCGGCCGCCGCAATCGATATCGCGCGCGGGAACGCCGCGAGATGAGGGCTCTCTTGTCGACCATTTATGGGTAGGATAAAATCCTACCGCCGCGAATGAGGAACCGCCCGTGTCAGTCTCCGAGAAGCGCTCCTTTACGTTGCCGGTCGAGCAAGCCTCCTATATCGACCAACGGTCGCCTCCGGAACCTATGGGTCCGCCAGCGAAGTCGTGCGCGCCGGCATCCGCGCCCTCCAGGAAAGGGACAGCGCCGTCGAGCGCTGGCTGCGCGAGGAGGTGGCGCCGGCCTATGACGCCATGCTGATCGATCCGCAACGCGGCATCCCGGCTGAGTCGGTTGCCGCTGCCATCCGCGCGCGCCATGCCGGGCGACTTAAAGACCCGAAATAGTAATGGTCCGGGTGCTTTTCTCCCCGGAGGCCGAGCACGATCTGTTGAGCCTTTACGATTACATCGCCGATCGCGCTGGACCCGATGTCGCGCTTGGTTTTGTCGAGCGGATCGAAGCGCAGTGTCTCGGATTGGTGATGTTCCCGGATCGGGGCACGCGTCGCGACGATGTTCGTCCCGGCCTCCGGCTCATCGGCTTCGAACGTCGAGTCACGATCGCGTTTCATCGCCAGGGTGATCTCGTCGTGATCGACCGGATCCTCTATGGTGGACGTGACGTCGCGGCTCTGGCCGATTAAAGGTCTCAAGGGCGGTGACGAGATTGCGGTGACAGCCGACTTTGGGCTCGAACCGGGGCTAACGACGAGAAGAATCCCGCATC
>CAIUCF010000558.1 GCA_903897565.1 uncultured Rhodospirillales bacterium
AACGTCGGGCAGGCGGTCGAGCATGTTCTGCTGTACCAGCTGCGCCCGCAACGTCCCCATCATGCCGCCCGGAATCTGATGGCGCAGCGCCGTGACGTCGTATTCGTAATGCTGGTTGACGAGGTAGCCCGCGGCCTTTCCCATCTTCTCGAAATGATCGGCGACCGGCGGCAGCAGGCTGGTGTCGATGTCGTGGGTATGGCCCATCATCTCGAGATTACGGGTCATGATCTCGATCGAGGGAATCGAGGGGCCGTTCGCCATCGGCCGCACCGCGGTGTGCAGCACGGTGACGCCGAAATCGATGGCGTCGAGATAGGATTTAGCCGACTGGCCGAGCATGTTGTTGGCGTGCATCTCGATGGGCTTGCCATGGGCCTTGGCGACGATCGCCGGCACCAGGGTCGACAGCCGCTCGCGGTCCAGCACGCCGCCCGTATCATAGAGCAGCAGGCTGTCGACCTCGGGCAACGATGACAGCTTGTCCGCCTTGTCCGCGTAGTATTCGTCGGTATGGACCGGGCTCAGGGTGAACAGCATGGTCCCTGCCACGGTGCAGCCGTGTGTCTTCGCCAGCTTCGCCAGCCGGTGCATCTTGTCGATATTGAAGAGCACATCGTAGATCCACCAGCTGCGGACACCATGGACGCAGAGCCGGGTCATCCACAGATCCATCAGCGAGTCCGGCGTGAAGCCGAAGGTGACCGAGCCGTTGGAACGGATGCCACCGCGCACCGGGGTGCGGTGGATCCCGCTCATCATGTGGTCGAAGCCGGCCCAGGGGTCCTCCTGGCAATGGCGGACCAGGACTTCGAATAGCGAACTGCCGGCCAGGCTGATGGTCGAGTATCCGGTGCGATCGATGATCGGGATCACCGGCCGCGCCATCCCGGCCTGCATCCGCATGCCCCACAGGCTCTGCTGGCCGTCGCGCATGGTCTCATCGAGGAACTTGATATGGGCCAAGATCGGTCTCCGCTATGCTTCTTTGCGCGCTCGGTCCCGGAGCGCTTCAATGTCGGCGCGGCGCAAGCCGGCGCCCTTGTCGCGCAGTCGAACGGAGTCGTGCTGCTCGATCCGGTACAACGCGTCTACGGCCGGCGCCTCGGGGTGGTATTTGACGGTCGTGTCGCAGATGAAACGGTATTCAGGCTGCAGCGCCGTCGGCCGGAATGCGCGGACGCGGGCGTTATAGTCGGCGAGGCTCAGCTTGCCCTGGCTGGTCAGGTAGCGATCGGCCTTCGCATCGTGATGGCTGATGCCCGGGGCCATTCCTCCTGAACTCGGCTGATGATCCGCACCGCTCAGGATGGAGTAGGGGATAAGCGAGAGGTAGCGGACCGGCCGGTTGCTGTGCTGCATCATGCTGTAGTCGCTGATCTGCTGACTCGGCAGGCTGATGGCGCCGACGAGTTCGCCGAGGAAATCGCGGCCGAATTCATCGTTGAACAGCGGTCGGAAACGATCGGCGCGGATATCGACATTCATCCAGTCATCGACCTCGTAGACCCCCGCCAGATGGGCGAAATCCTTGATGAGGGCGAAATAGACGATCGCGCCGGCATCCATCATCTGGTCGCGCGACCAGCCGGCGATGCGCTTCCACAGTTTTGCCGTGACGTCGCGGAAGGTCTCGGTCAGTCGCTCGAACATGGTCGCGAGCTCATCCGCCGAGCCCATGGCAACGGGGACATAGCCATCCGTCAGGGCATCCGAGGTGTAGAGTGCGACCCCGGTGACGTGCTGGGCGGTGAATTCCGGCCGGGATTCGAAGCTGCCCCAGTCATCGACCAGGTAGAATTCGCAGCCCGTGGCCTCGATGGCGACGGTCAGATTGCTGTACGGGATGTCGGCGGCGACGCCGTCGAGCCAAGGATAGTCGCCCTCTCCGAGATCGGAGAAGTCGCGGATCAGCATCTCGCGCCCTTCGCCGAGCTTGTAGGGGCCGGAATTATTGATCGTCACCCGGCATTCGCACGACGCCAGGAAACCGTATTGCGAGACCGCCGCCACGAAGGACTGACTCGCCTTCTGCAGCCGGTCATCGGTGCCGCAGCGGATGAGGTCGGCGTGGAAGACCTGAACCCGGCGTTCGGGCAACGGCTGGGTGCGCTGGCCGAATTCGCGGGCGTTGAGATGGCCATCCTCGCGCTGCTGCGCCAGCTTGAAGCGACGCCAGAAATCCATGACGTAGACGACGTCTTCCGCGGCATCCTCGGGCGCCAGCAGGCCGAAATTGATCAGCATCTCGCGGCCGATCAGGTAGAAGGCGGGCAGGCCCCAGGCAGTGAGGGAGCCGAGCTTGCCGCCCATGCTGCGGGCACGATCGCCGATCTCCTCGGCACTCATTCGCGCCTCGATCTTCCGCAACAGGGTCGGGTAGCGATAGAACGCCATCAGATAGGACAGCAGCATATAGGCCGGGACCGGGAACAGCTT
>CAIUCF010000559.1 GCA_903897565.1 uncultured Rhodospirillales bacterium
CGCCCATCGAACCTTGAAGCGCTGCGACCTACTCGGCGGCGGCCTCGGCTTCGGCCTTCTCGGGCTTGGACGCACCGATCCGCTCTAGCGCCTCGTCGACATGCTTGGCGTAGTTGTATTCGGCCGGGCGCTGCTTATCGAGGGGGATTTCCGGGGCCATCGGGCCTTCGGTGCGCGGGCCGCGCAGCTCGATCGCCAGCGCCTTGAACGGGTGCTTGACAATATCGGCCACCGCAGACGCCTCGTAGCCGCTATGGACCATGCAATTGGCGCATTTTTCGTAATTGCCGGTGCCGTAGGCGTCCCAGTCGGTCTCTTCCATCAGCGCCTTGAAGGTTGGCGCATAGCCTTCGCCGAGCAGGTAGCAGGGGCGCTGCCAGCCGAATACGGTCTTGGTCGGGTTGCCCCACGGCGTGCAATGGAAGGTCTGGTTGCCGGTCAGGAAGTCGAGGAACACGGTCGACTGGCTGAAGCTCCACTTGCGGCCCTTGCCGAGGCGGAAGATGTCGCGGAACAGGGTCTTGGTGCGCTCGCGATTGAGGAAATGCTCCTGGTCAGGGGCGCGCTCATAGGCGTAGCCCGGCGACAGGGTCACGGTCGCGCCGAGCTCGTTGTTCACCATGTCGAAGAAATCGGCGACCTTCTCCGGCTGCGCGCCGTCATAGAGCGTGCAGTTGATGTTGATGCGGAAGCCCATGTCACGGGCCTTCTTGATCGCGGCGATGGCGCGGTCATAGACGCCGTCCTGGCACACCGCGCGGTCGTGATCCTCGCGGTCGCCGTCGAGATGGATCGACCAGTTGAAATACGGGCTCGGCTTGAAGAGATGCATCTTCTTCTCGAGCAGCAGCGCATTGGTGCAGACGATCGCGAATTTCTTGCGGGCGGTGATGCCCTCGACGATCTTGTCGATTTCCTTGTGCAGCAGCGGCTCGCCGCCGGCGATCACCACCACGGGGGCGCCGCATTCGTCGACGGCGTCCAGGCATTCCTGCACCGAGAGGCGCTGGTTGAGGATCGGATCCGGATAGTCGATCTTGCCGCAGCCGGCGCAGGCGAGGTTGCAGCGCAGGAGCGGTTCGAGCATCAGCACCAGCGGGTAGCGCTTGCGCCCCGACAGGGTCTGCTTGAGCAAATAGCCGCCGACGCGGAGCTGCTGAATAAGAGGAATGGCCACAGACTACCCCGATTGTTGGACTGCCGGTGGCGGCCCGCGCAACAGATGTTCCTCATCTCGGCGCGAAACCGGGCCCCCGGCCCGTTGTTCAGGTGATCCGACTCACCAAAGGATCAAGACCGCAGCGCCGGGATCGGATCGCCGGCGCCGTAATGTTTATCTCAGACGGAAACCGCAGCGATGTCCGCCAGTTCCGGCGGCATCTTGAAGCGGACGTTCTCGTCGACGCCGGGCAGGATTTCGAACTCGGTGGCGCCGAGCTCGCGCAGCCGGCCGACCAGTTCCTCGACCAGATGCTCGGGCGCCGAGGCGCCGGCGGTGACGCCGACCGACTGGACGCCATCGAGCCAACGCGGATCAAGCGCGGAGGCATCTGCGATCAGATAGCTCGGGATCCCCATCTCCTGGGCGATTTCCGCCAGGCGGTTGGAGTTCGAGCTGTTCTGGGCGCCGACGACCAGGATCAGGTCGACCAGGGCGGTCAGGGCGCGCACGGCGCTCTGACGATTCTGGGTGGCGTAGCAGATGTCGCGGGTATCCGGGCCGATGATCGACGGGAAGCGCGCCTTGAGGGCATCGATCACGCTCTTGGTGTCGTCGACCGACAAAGTCGTCTGCGTCACGTAGGAGAGCTTGGTGCCCTCGGGAATATCCAGTGTCGCGACATCCGCGGGTGTCGCGATCAGGTGCACGATGCCGTCGATGCGGCCCATCGTGCCTTCGACCTCGGGATGCCCGGCATGGCCGATCAGGATGACGTCGCGACCCTTGTCGGCGTAGCGCTGCGCCTCGTGATGAACCTTGGAGACCAGCGGACAGGTGGCGTCGATCACCGGCAGGTCACGAGTCGCGGCCTCGTCTTCGACCGCCTGCGACACGCCATGGGCGCTGAAGACGGTGATGCTGCCGGCCGGAATCTCGTCGAGCTCGTCGACGAATACCGCGCCTTTGGCCTTCAGGCTGTCGACGACATGCTTGTTGTGGACGATCTCGTGACGGACATAGACCGGGGCGCCGAATTTCTCCAGCGCCCGCTCGACGATCTCGATCGCCCGTTCGACACCGGCGCAGAAGCCACGCGGCTTGGCCAGAATCACCTTCATTCGTGTGCCTCGATTAAGGTCCAGCGGCCCGTCGAGACGGACGGGCGCACAAGCGTCATACATAAGGAGTTTTGCCGGTGCGGTGCAACTAGGGATCTGTGCAGCCCTGCCCCAAGCCGCCGTTCAGACCCGGTTTGCGGCCATGAAATGACGAGTCCGCGACAAAAATATAACACCCGGGGGCGCGTTGTGACTTGCGATTACCGGTATCTTGTGAGGTAATGCGGGGTGTAGCACTACATATAGCGGGCATAGATTCGGTCGGGTGAGGGTCTCCGTCAACGGCGTTGTCCTCGCAGGCGACAGTCTGTACTTTAGCCCGCTTATCTTATCGAGGGCCGGGACGCCGGCTTGTCGCCGCCGCGCGCGGCAAGGAGTGGAAGTGACCGTTCAACCGAAACCATTGTTGGACCGTGTGAATATCCCGGCGGATCTCCGCAAGCTGCCGGAATCGGATCTTCGTCAGTTCGCCGACGAACCGCGCCGAGCGAGCAGCGAGGCCGTGTCCAGCACAGCCGGCCATCCCGGCTCCGGCCTTGGCGTCGTCGATCTGACGGCGGCCA
>CAIUCF010000560.1 GCA_903897565.1 uncultured Rhodospirillales bacterium
GAACCCGTCATAGCGCGCCATTTCGGCACTGCGACGGCAGCCCTCGGGATCGCGGAAATCGACGAAGACGGTGTCCATCACCGCCACTTCCATGGCGTGGGCCGCGAACAGGCATTGGTTGCGAACCTGATGATACGCCGGACGCCAGGCCCCGTCGGCCTGTCGCGGATCGCCGGCACCAATCGCCGAACTGAGGTCTTCGGCTCCCCAAATCAGGCCCACGACACGCTCCGGGCGCTTCGCGGCCAATCCTGGCATGTTCATGATGATCTGCGGGGTCTCGGTGGCGATCGCGAGGATCTTGATTGCGCCGTCCTCGAGCCCGGCCATGGATTCGGCCATCGTCAAATAGTTCTGGACGATCTCGACGTCCTGACGATCGCGGATCTTCGGCAGCAGGATGCCCTTCGGCGCCACTTTGACGACACAGGCGAGGTCGCGCAGCAACTCGCCGGAGGTCAGGTCGTTGACGCGCACCCACAGCTCCGACGCGGCACTGTAGGTCTTGGCGAACTCGATCAGCATCTCGCGGCCGACGGCCTTGCGGGCCGGCAGCACGGCGTCTTCCAGATCGATCGCCAGCGCATCGGAGCCGGCCGCGACGGCCTTGACGAGCTTGCGCTCGCTATCGGCCGGTACAAACAAGAGTGTCCGCATCGTTCCCTCGGAGATTATCGGGTTATCATTGGGGTCAGTATTACCCGTACCCGGGCACGACGGGTATGGGCTTGTTGCACCGGCGCCCGCAGATGGCGCTTGGCAACAATCGGCTTTTTATATAAAACTTCGGTCGATAATAATAGTCAATGAGCCGATCGCCCCCTCGCGGGCTGTGGATCGCTCCGGGAGAGCACAGCATGACCGTAAGCCCTCGTGACCAAGACCTGGCGGCGATCCTCCAGACCCAGAAAGCGGCCTGCCTGCGGGAAGGCCCGCTGAGCATCGCTACGCGAATCGAATGGCTGGACCGGCTGATCGCCATGATGGTCGACAACAAGGACGCGATCACCGCCGCCGTGACATCCGATTTCGGCAATCGTTCGCGCGAAGCGACCCTGCTGGCGGACGTCTTCTCGGTCGTCGCCGGCCTGAAATACGCCAAGGAAAATCTGGCGCAATGGACCGAGCCGGTGCGCCATAACGGCATCTTCCCCGACGCCGAAGCCTGGGTCGAGTATCAGCCACTCGGCGTCGTCGGCATGATCAGCCCGTGGAACTTCCCCTTCAACCTCACCTTCGCACCGCTCGCCGGGATCGTTGCCGCGGGCAATCGCTGCATGATCAAGCCGTCGGAATTCACGCCGGCGTCTTCCGCCCTGATCGCGAAGATGATCGCAAGCGCCTTCGATCCCAGCGAGATCACCGTCATCCTCGGCGAGTCCGCGGTCGCCAGTGCGTTCTCCGCCCTGCCCTTCGACCATTTGCTGTTCACCGGCAGCACCGCGGTCGGCAAGCATGTGATGCGCGCCGCCGCCGAGAACCTGGTGCCGGTGACGCTCGAACTCGGCGGCAAGTCACCGGTGGTCGTCTCGACATCGGCCTCGCTCGGCGATGTCGCCGCCCGCGTGATGACGATCAAGACGCTCAACGCCGGCCAGATCTGCCTCGCCCCCGACTACGTCTTGCTGCCGGCCGGCAGCGAGACCGAATTCGTGGCAGCGGCGAGTTCCGCGGTCGCCACCATGTTCCCGAGCCTGAAGGACAATCCCGACTACACCTCGATCCTCAACCAGCGCCATTACGACCGGCTGCAGGGCTATCTCGACGACGCCCGCGCCAAGGGCGCCGAGATCATCGTGCTCAACCCGGCCAATGAGGATTTCTCACAGCAATCCGCCTTCCGCATGCCGCCGACCCTGGTGCTGAATCCGGGCGACGACACCAAGATCATGCAGGAGGAAATCTTCGGGCCGCTGCTGCCGGTGCGGACATATCGCGGCATCGACGAGGCGATCGCTTACGTCAACGACCATCCGCGCCCACTCGCACTGTACTATTTCGGCGAGGATCGCGCCGAGGAGCGTCAGGTCATCGAGCGCACCAGCTCAGGCGGCGTGACCCTGAACGACGTGATGACCCATGCCTTCTCCGAGGAGCTGCCGTTCGGCGGGGTCGGCCCCTCCGGCACCGGTGCCTATCACGGCAAGGCGGGGTTCCAGACCTTCAGCCATGCCCGCTCGATCTATCGCCAGAGCAAGACGATCGAGGCCGAATACATGCTGCGCCCACCCTATGGCGAGCCGATGCGCCAGTTCCTGGACGCGGCGATCACCAAGTGAGCCGCCTCAAGGCTCCCGCGCACCCGTTGCACGTCTGACGGCGGGCGTGGCTTTGCCTATCACCGACCCGCGAACGACGACCAGACGCCTGCCGGGCGATCCGGGCGTCTGGTTCTTCATCACCGCGGACACCTGTATGTTCGGGCTGTTCTTCGCCTCCTTCGTGGTCGAACGACTCCATAACGTGGCGTTGTTCGACCAGTCGCAGCGGGCGTTGAGCCCGACGATCGGCATGCTCAATACCCTATTCCTGGTCTCCGGTTCCTATTTCGTGGTGCTTGCGGTCGACGCGGCCAAGCGGGCGGCCAGGCGACGGGTGATCGGCTGCCTCGCGCTGGCGCTCGCCTGCGCCGTGGCCTTCAGCATCGCCAAGTTGTTCGAGTACGGCGACAAGTTCCGCCACGGCCTGTCGCCGGCGACGAACGACTTCTTCACCTATTATTTCATCCTGACCGGGCTGCATTTCCTCCACGTCCTGATCGCGATCATCGTCACGATCGTGCTGATGCGGATGTCGCGGAAGACCGATTTCAGCCCGCGCTACATGGTGATTCTCGAAAGTGGCGCCTCGTACTGGCACATGGTGGATTTGCTCTGGGTCGTGCTGTTTCCGCTGGTCTATCTGGTCCGGTGATGGCGACTCTGTCGGCGCAACAGGTGGCGACATCCGTCTGGGTGGTGCTGGTCGTCGCCACGGTGACGACCTGGCTACTCGCCCGCGGCGGCGCGGCATCGCCACTTGAGACGGTTAGCCTCGTCATGGTGATCGCGGCATTCAAGGCGCGGCTGATCGTCCTGCACTTCATGGGACTGAAACATGCGCCGCTGCCATATCGCCTGATTTTCGAGTGCTGGATCCTCGCGGTCACCGGTTTCACCCTCGCGGGCTGCGTCTTCGGTATCCGCATCGCGTAATTTCGACGCGCCATCAAGCCGTTGCTGCTTGAAACGCTTGCTCCCCGGGAGGTCTTTGCCGGACAATGGGCTTGTGGCGAGAGGCGCGGACGCGCGCTGGCGCCTCGCTTAGGAAGCCCAACATGATCCTCGGGTCCCGGTATTGCTCTTCCAAGGCCTAAGCATCGTCCTCGCCATGGGACTGCTGGTCCTGCTCTCCGCGCTGACAAGGGCGCGGCGACGCTATCGGGATGCCCGCGCCCAGGCGGTATTGCTGACGACCGTCATCGGCACGGTGCCGGGTTGCTGCTATCGCATCCAGGGCACACAGACCCGCCGGGTCGATCGCACGCAGGCCGCCAGTCGCTGGCCGACCGACCTTCACGACCTCATCGTTCAGCTCGATCACGCCGATGAGGTGACTCTCGAACACGCAATGCTGGCGCTGAGCCGCGAGGGGCAGAGCTTCGCCCTGCGCTTTCCATGCCGCTGGGGCCGCACGGTGGACGAGCCGCCGTTGTTGCTCGATATCACCGGAGACCGCGTCAGCCCGGCACTCGACCGCCTCCATCACGAACGCGCGTCCAGCATCGGCCTCGGCAACTGGATCGACTTCATCTGGGTCGCGGACGTGTCCGATCGCGCCGCCGCGTCGGCCGAATCGACCCGGATGACGCAAGAACTGGAGCGCCTCAAGGCGACCGTCGATCACGTGCCACTGACCCTATGGTGGCGCGACCCCAACCTCGACGTCATCGACAGGAACCGACCCGAGGCAGAGGTTGTGCCGCTCGCCGCACTCGCCCTGCCGTTGGCGCGCGCAGCCGCGGCGGAAGGGCCCGAGGCGGTCCGCCGCGAGATCATTCCTTCGCCGATCCACGCCGGCACCAGCGTCGAGCTGCGCGAGGTGGCGCTGCTCGGCGGCGAGTTGCTCGGCATCGCCATCGACCGCCGGGAGATCGACGGCCTCCGCGCCGAACTCGACCGCCTCATCCTCGGCCACCGTCAGGTGCTGGAAACCGTCAGCACGGCGATCGCGATCTTCGGCCCCGACGCTCATCTCATGTTCTATAACTCGGCATTTACCGAGCTCTGGGCCCTCGATCGCGAATACCTCGACGCCCAGCCCAGCCTGACCAACCTCCTCGACACCCTGCGCGAGAACCGCAACCTGCCGGAATATGCCGACTACCGGCAGTTCAAGGCCGATCAGTCGGCGCTGTTCACGAGCCTGACCTCGACGCGCGAGGAGTTGATGCACCTGCCCGACGGCCGCACCATCGACTGCAAGATTAGCCGCCACCCCTTCGGCGGCTTGACTTTCATCTATGACGACGTCACCGGCAGCCTCGATCTCGAGCGCTCCTACAACACGTTGATCGCGGTGCAGCGCGAGACCATCGACAATCTGTTCGAGGGCATCGCCGTGTTCGGCAGCGATGGCCGCCTGACCCTGTGGAATCCAGCCTTCGCCGAGACCTGGGGGGTGGATGCCGGCGCGCTCGAATCACGCCCACACATCACCGCGCTGGTGGATCGCGCCCGGCCGCTGTTCGACCTCGGCAATGGCTGGGACGGCGTTCGCAATGGCCTGATCCTGCCGGTTACCTCATACGCCGCCCATACCAGCCAGCTCGAGCGTCGCGACGGCAAGGTGTTCCGGGTTCATGGCGTGCCGTTGCCCGACGGCAACATGCTGATGACCTATCAGGACACGACCGATTCCTACCGCGTGCAGCGCGCGCTGGAGGATCGCTACGCCGCCCTGGAAGAGGCCGCCAAGCTGAAGAGCGAATTCGTCGCCAACGTCTCATACGAACTGCGGACGCCGCTCAACGCGATCATCGGCTTTGCCGAGATCCTCACCAACCAGTTCTTCGGCACGCTCAACGAGCGCCAGCTCGACTATAGCCGCGGCATTCTCGACGGCTCGCATCGCTTGCTCGCGCTGATCAACGACGTGCTCGATCTCGCGACGATCGAGAGCGGGCGCATGGGGCTCGACATTACCTCGATCGATGTCCATGCCCTGCTCGCCGGCATCTTGTCGCTGACCCGGGAACGCGTCGGCGCGCTGCCGCTCGAGGTCGGCTTCGACTGTCCGACCGATATCGGCACCATCGAGGGCGATGAGCGACGTCTGCGTCAGGTTCTGTTCAACCTGATCTCCAATGCGCTGAAGTTCACGCCCAAGACCGGCCTGATCTCGATCTCGGCGAAGCGCCGCGAGGGCGAGATCGGCATCACCATCGCCGATACCGGGATCGGCATTCCGCGCGAAGACCAGAAGCGGATCTTCGAGAAGTTCGAGCGCGGCCGCAGCCGCGGCGAACAATCCGGCCCCGGCCTCGGCCTGCCGCTGGTCAAGAGCTTCGTCGAACTCCATGGCGGCCGTATCGAGCTGGTCTCGGAAGCCGGCCAGGGCACGGCCGTCACGTGCTGGCTCCCGATCACCCACCCGCCCGATCCGGAAGACGGGGCAGCCAACTAGGCCCGTCGACTCAGGATGCAAAGCGCCGGGCGCCCGCCACGCAGAAGACGACCGCGACCGTGCTTGCGAGCATCGACGGGCTGACGCTCTCGCCCAGCACCGCGGCGGCGACCATCAGCCCGAGCAGCGGTTGCAGCAGCTGCAGCTGACCGACCGCGGAGATGCCGCCGGCGGCGAGGCCGCGGTACCAGAACACGAAGCCGATGAACATGCTGAAGATCGAGACATACCCGAGCCCGAGCCAGGCCGGCTCGCGCACGGCGTGGAGCGAGGCCGGCAGCATCACGAGGGCAAGCGGCAGCATCAGTGGCGCCGCCGCCACCAAGGCCC
>CAIUCF010000561.1 GCA_903897565.1 uncultured Rhodospirillales bacterium
CGCAGGACGTCGGCGCGATCCTTGGCCTGCAGGGCGATGTGGTCGAAAATGCCATAGGCTGGATGGGTTACGGGCGCGCGCGGCGGCAGTCCCGGTGCCTCAAAGAAGGCGATCGTCGAGCCGTCCTGCATGCGAAAGAAGATATGGAAATACGGGAAGGCGTCCCCGGTCGAGGGCACACTGTCGTCATAGACCGTACTGGCGAGTTCCATCCCCATGATCCGGGTATAGAAATTGGCCGTCGCCTCGACGTCGTGGGTCACCCAGGCGGCGTGGTTGAGCATCATCGGGGTCAGCCCGGGATTGGCAGACTCGCCAGAAACGGCGGATGGCCTCGTCATCAATTTCGTCATGGCAGCTCCAGCCTTCAGGCGGCGGGCCGGCCGGCCCGCTGCTTTCAGTCCTCAACATAAGATATCGCTGCAGCACGCCTTGTCCCTTTCCGGCGGGACACGGGAACGGTGTACATTCATCTGGGGAGGAACCTTTACCCCCAGGTGAGGTTGGGGAAGCGAGGCTTAAATAATCGCGAGCACCACGGCCATGCCATACGACGCTCTCGGCAATCGACCCAATCGGACGCGCGTGCTGTTCGTCTCCTCCGAGATTTACCCGCTCGCCAAGAGTGGCGGCCTCGCGGATGTCAGCGGCGCACTGCCACGCTTCATTGCGGCGGCCGGCGAGATCGACATCATCCTTATGCTGCCAGGCTACCCGACCGCGCTCGAACTTCTCGAAAATCAGGTCTCGCTCTTGCGGCTGCAGGATCTTCCCGGCGGCGATGCGACGCTGATCCTCGGCGATCTGCCGGGCAGCGACCTTCGGGTTCTCGTGGTCGATAATCCCGACCTGTTTTACCGTCCGGGACTCTACACCGACGAGAACGGCCTCGACTGGCCCGACAATGCCATCCGCTTTGCCGCGTTGTGCCATGCGGCCTGCCGCGTGGCGATTGGGGATGCCGTGCCGCACTGGCGGGCCGACGTCGTCCATTGCAATGATTGGCATACCGGGTTGATCCCGATGCTGCTCGCGGCGCATCCCTGCCCCAGGCCGAAGACCGTCATGACGATCCACAATCTGGCATTTCAGGGCAATTTCCCGGGAGCCTTTCTCGATGAGCTCGCCTTGCCTGCGGGGCAATATTCCTCCGAAAACCTCGAGTTCTATGGCAATTTATCCTTCCTAAAATCCGGTATCCTTCACGCCGATTCCCTGACGACGGTCAGTCCCAGCTACGCCGAGGAAATTCTCGGCGATGAATTCGGCATGGGCTTCGAGGGGGTCCTGCGCGCACGCCAGTCGGACCTCGTCGGGATCCTCAACGGGATCGATACCGACGCCTGGAATCCCGGCCAGGATTGCCTGATCCCTGCCCGGTATGGGATCGATCACATGGCGGGAAAGGCGCGCTGCAAGGCGTCCCTGCAGGCGGATTGGGGGCTCGCCGTGGATCCCGACGCCACCCTCATAATCTTCCTTGCCCGGCTCGAGTTGCAGAAGATGGCCGATTGCCTGATCGATATTCTGCCCGAGCTGATGTCCCGGCCCAAGCTTCAGCTCGCCGTGCTCGGCGCGGGGACACCCGAGATCGAAGCGGCGCTGGCGGACTGGCCGCGCCGCGCGACCGGACGGGTGGCGGTCCATATCGGCTATGACGAAGAACTGGCGCATCAACTCATCGCCGCCGGAGACATTCTGCTGCACGGGTCACGGTTCGAGCCCTGCGGCCTCACCCCGCTTTATGCCCTGCGTTACGGCACGATTCCCATCGTCAATCAGGTCGGCGGCCTACGTGACACGACAATCGGTGCGACCGCCGAGACGCTGGATGCCGGCATCGCCAACGCCGTTCACTTCGTCGAACGGAGTTCCGCGGCCATGCTTGCCGCCGTCGATCAGGCGGTCGCCCTGCGGGCGGATTCCGGCACCTGGCACCGGTTGCAGTCCGCGGCGATGGCCGCCGACTTCTCCTGGCACAAACCCGCCGCGGCCTACGGCAAGATCTATGAGGGCCTCGTCGTACCGAGACAATTTGCCCCGGTCTGAGAGACGGGCACCGCAAGCCGGGAACTAGGGCTGGGCCGGGCCCGAAGTTAACGAGTGATGGCCTCGTCGGTTGGAAGGGATCCGTCCCTCCTGTCCGGCCACCGCAATGAAGGGATGGAAGTAAGCCCGATGACAAGTGATGCACGCTCGAACGCCACTGGCGCCGCAAATGGCATGCGGACAGGCGGAGCATCGCGTCCAAAGGCGAACGGGCGGGACATAGTTAGCGATCGCGTACAGATGCAGATCGGACGTGAACTCCGCGCGATCTACGATGCTGTCCTGCTGGAGCCGGTGCCGGACAACCTCCTCGAGTTGCTCCACCAGGCTGATTTTCCAGCGAAGAAGCCGATACCGGACAGGGATTAGGGAGCAGACGGAAGCGGTGCACCCATGGTGGGAGGCCGTGGAACTTTTTTCCGTCTGGTGAACTTGTTGTCGCACGGAGGAAGTGCCGCCGCATGCCAGCCGGCGATACGGCGGCTGCCTCCATGGGCTCACGAGGAGATAGGCGTGGACCAGGTCAATGATCCTTTCCTCGCAGACATGGTCGCGTGCCTGCCCCACCTGCGCGCTTTTGCGCGGCTCCTGGCGCGAAACCCCGCACGCGCCGAAGATTTGGTCCAGGATACCGTCGTGCGCGCGATAAGCTGCCGCGCGCAATTCCAACGGGGGACGAATCTGCGCGGCTGGCTCATCACGATCCTTCGCAACTGGTATTTCAACGACGCCAGACGGATCGCGTTACGTGCCGCACGATCACCGGAAATTCTCGAACTCGATCAACGTCGGTCGGGCGGTCAGGAAGAGCACATGGAATTCCGCGATCTCAAACGCGAATTCGACAAGTTACCCGGGACCCAGCGCGAAGCATTGCTTCTCGTCTGCGTAAATGGCTTTTCATATGAAGAGGCCGGGGAGATCGCCGGCTGCGCCGTCGGAACCATGAAGAGCCGGGTTTCAAGGGCGAGACGCGACCTCAAGCTGGCGCTGACGGAGGGGGCTCCCGCGGGGAACGCGGCAGCGGGCGCCCGAGACCACCCCCGCCCTGCGCCGCAGGGCAAACCGCCGGAAGCCTCCTGGCCTCCTGCCCATTGCATCGGTTAACGAGCGTCGTCCCTGATCTCCGCGCAGCGAACAACGTCGTGCGACGACAGTAATTCGCGCGTCGCGTCGCCTACCCAGCCGCGGCTTCACGCCGATTCACACGGCACGATATCGTGCGCTGGGTTAATCTGTCGAATTTAAACTCATTCGCATCATAAATATGTACTGATTCACTTTCGAGAAGTCGAATTTAAAAATATCTTCGTTAATATTATTTGCATTAATATCGATATTTATAAAAATAAAGTCGGTTACGTTTTTCTATCATCTGATATGAACTAGGAATA
>CAIUCF010000562.1 GCA_903897565.1 uncultured Rhodospirillales bacterium
CGATGTCGAGGCCTACGCCCGCACCGTGTCGGACTGGGTGCACTCGACGCAAGGGTCGAAGACGGTCGCCGCCGACGGCGCTCGTGCGGTGCAGGCGGCGCGTGCCGCGCCGGGCCGGGTCGCGAGCCTGATCCTGCCGGCGGATGCCGCCTGGCTGCCGGCCGACCGTCCGGCGCCGCCGCTGCCGATCATGGGTCCGGCGATGGTTTCCGACCTCGCGATCGCCCAGGCGGTGGAAGCCCTGCGCGGCGGCAACGTCACTTTCCTGATGCGTGGTGCGGTGCTGCGCGGCCGTGGCCTCGACGCCGCCGGCCGGATCGCGGCGAAGACCGGCGCCCGGCTGGTCTGCGACACCTTCTCGCCGCGCTTGGAGCGCGGCGCCGGCCGGGTCTCGGTGCCGCGGCTGCCCTATCGCCCGGCGCCGGCGATCGAGTTCCTGCAGGGCACGCGCACCTTGATCCTGGTCGGGACCCAGGCGCCGATCGCGTTCTTCGGCTATCCCGACCAGTCGAGCGAGCTGACACCCCAGGGCTGCACGCCGCTGACCCTGGCGTTTCCGCATGAGGACGGTATCGCCGCGCTCGAGGCGCTGGCCGCGGCGATCGGGGCGACCGGCCCGGCGGCGCTGACGCCCTATGACCTGCCCGGACTGCCTGCGGATGGTCCGGTGACGCCAGAGGCGGTCGTGCGGACGGCGGCGCATTTCCTGCCCGAGGGCGCAATCATCAGCGACGAGAGCATCACCGCCGGCTTCACCCATTACCGCATGTTCGAGACTGTCGCGCCGCATGACTGCCTGCAGATCACCGGCGGCGCCATCGGCCTCGGCATCCCGATGGCGATCGGCGCCGCGGTCGCCTGCCCGGACCGCAAGGTGGTGTCGCTGCAGGCCGATGGCAGCGGCATGTACACGCTCCAGGGCCTATGGACGCAGGCGCGCGAGCGCCTCGACGTGACGACCATCGTCTACGCCAACCGCTCCTACAAGGTGCTGAACCAGGAGATGGAGTTCGTCAATTCGGGCCAGAGCGGCCCGACGGCGCTGTCGATGCTCGATATCGGCAATCCCGATCTCGACTGGGTCCATCTGGCGCAGGGCATGGGCATCGAGGCCGTCAAGGTCGACACCAACCGCGCCCTGATCAGCGCCGTGCGCGCGGCCTTCGCGACCAAGGGCCCGCGGCTGATCGAGGCGGTGATCGAGGGGTAGGTTCGCTAAAGCTCGTCATTGCGAGGAGCGAAGCGACGCGGCAATCCAGTGGTTGCTCCTGGATTGCTTCGCCTCCGGCTCGCAATGACGAATCCTTGGGGCTATGCCGCCAGCAGCGCCGAGGCCTGCTGCAGGCGTTCGCCATGGCCGATTTCTTCGCGGCCGTTGAGGCGGAACAGCGCGGCGGCTTCGGCATTGCCGCAATGCTCGGCCCAGGCGCCGTAGAGATTGTCGCCATTGAACTCGACCTCGGCTAGGCCCGCCAGCATCGCCTTGTTGACCTCGTATTGCGGCAGCGGCGCCGCCAGGTAGGGGTTGTCCTCCGGGCTCGGCACCGGGTAGTCGGTGCCGGTGATGGCGCCGATCGCCTTGGCGACGCGATGAGCGTGGGCCAGTTCCTCGCGGCCATTGGCCTGCAGCAGCGCCTTGGCCTGCGGGTCGCTGACGCCGTCGGCGATCGCCTCGTAGAGGTTCTTGCTGGCCGCCTCGACCAGGACCATGACCTTCATGTCCTCGACCGTCGGCGTCTTCAGATTGGTGATATAGCCGAACGCCTCGTTGAGCGTGGCCGGCGCGCCTTGCGGTAGCGGCTGCATGGTGTGTCCTCCCGATGAATGGCGCCTGAGCGTAGCATGCGGATGGGGAGGTCGATAGTACCGCGTATCAGTCGCAGCCTGCCCAATCAATATTACCCTCCCCCTTGATGGGGGAGGGCTCCGCGGTTGGCGGCA
>CAIUCF010000563.1 GCA_903897565.1 uncultured Rhodospirillales bacterium
CGCTCGCCACGTCCGAGGGCCTCGCGCTGATGGGACTGGCCGAAGCACTGCTGCGGGTTCCCGACGGCGCCACCGCCGATCGCTTGATCCGCGACAAGCTGGTCGCTGCCGACTGGGACGGGCATCGCGGTCATGCCGGCTCCCGCGCCATCAACGCTGCGACCCATGGACTCTCCCTGGCGCGTCGGCTGCTGGAGGACCAGGCGGTGTTCGGTCAGCTCGTCTCCGGGCTCGGCTCGCCGGTGATCCGCCAGGCGGCGCGAACGGCGATCAGGCTGCTGGCGCGGCAGTTCGTCATGGGCAGGACGATCGAGGAAGCGGTGGTCCGCTCCCGCCGGGCGGCGGGGGGCACGCGCTATTCCTACGACATGCTCGGCGAGGCCGCGCGCCATGGCGAAGACGCCGCGCGGTATCTCGCCCGCTACCATGCGGCGATCGCGGCGCTCGCCGCGCGACCAACCGATGGTGCCGCTGCGGATCGACCGGGCATCTCGGTCAAGCTGTCGGCGTTGCACCCGCGCTACGAGGAGGCGCAGCGAGGGCGGGTCTGGGCGGAGTTGCTGCCGCGGGTGCGGGGCCTGGCGCTGGCAGCCCGGAAAGCCGATATCGGCCTCACCGTCGATGCCGAGGAGGCCGAGCGGCTCGACGTGTCGCTCGATCTCGTCGAGGAAATCTCCGGCGATCCCGAACTCGCCGGCTGGGACGGTTTCGGCCTCGCGGTCCAGGCTTACCAAACGCGGGCGCTCGCCGTGGTCGATCATCTGGTGGCGATGGCAACCCGGCACCGGCGGCGGCTCGCCATCCGCCTCGTCAAGGGCGCCTATTGGGACGGCGAGATCAAGCGGGCGCAGGAACGAGGGCTCGATCGTTATCCCGTGTTCACCCGCAAAGCCGCGACCGATGTCAGCTACCTCGTCTGCGCCGAGCGGCTGCTGCGGGCGGGGCCGGCGATCTATCCCGGTTTCGCGACGCATAACGCCCACACCGTTGCCGCTATCCTTGAACTGGCCGGCGAGCGCCGTGACTGGGAATTTCAGCGCCTGCACGGCATGGGCGCGTCGCTGCAGGGCATCGTGCTGGCGGAAGGGCAGGGCAGGGTCGCCTGTCGTATCTACGCGCCGGTCGGCGGTCATGAGGATCTGCTCGCCTATCTCGTGCGGCGCCTGCTGGAGAACGGCGCCAACGCCTCCTTCGTGCATCGGCTCGGCGACCCGGCGATCCCGGTCGGGCGCATCATCGCCGATCCGGTGGCGCGGCTGCGGGCAACGCCGGGCGGCGACCACCGGATTCCCCTGCCCACAGCGCTCTATGGTTCGGGTCGACGCAACAGCCAGGGTGTCGATCTCTGTCATTCTCCTGCACTTCATGAACTTGGTGCGGCGATCGCGACCGCGTGGCAGACGCCCATCCATGCGTATCCTCTGACGGGAGACCCGGCGCCGGCACGGGCAGGCAGACAGGTTTGCAACCCGGCCGACCGCCGCCGCGTTGTCGGCACGGTCGTGGAGGCCACACCGGCGGACATTGCCGTCGCGCTCGCGCGGACGGGGCAAGCAGCTGCGGCATGGGACGCGCGCGGGGCGGCGGCCCGGGCTGCGATCCTGCGCCGGGCGGCCGATCTGCTCGAGGCGCAACGCCCGGCGCTGGTCGCCCTGATCATCGCCGAGGGCGGCCGGATCCTCGCCGATGCGCTCGACGAGCTGCGCGAGGCGGCCGATTTCTGCCGCTTTTACGCCGGGGAGGCCGAGCGCCTGTTCGCCGAACCGCGGCGCCTCGACGGGCCGGCAGGGGAGACGAACAGCTATCGCCTGGCTGGACGCGGCGTGATCGCCTGCATCAGCCCGTGGAATTTTCCGCTGGCGATCTTTCTCGGCCAGGTAACCGCGGCGCTGGCCGCCGGCAATGCCGTGGTCGCGAAGCCGGCGGAGCAGACGCCGCTCATTGCCTTCGCCGCGACGCACCTGCTCCATGATGCCGGCGTGCCGCGGGATGTGTTGCAGATGCTGCCCGGCGATGGCAGCGTCGGCGCCGCGCTGGTCGCCGATCCACGCATATCCAGCGTCGCCTTCACCGGATCGTTCGCCGTCGCCCAGGCGATTAACCGGGTGCTTGCCGCACGGCCCGGTCCTATCGTACCGCTGATCGCCGAGACCGGCGGCATCAACGCCATGATAGTCGACGCGACGGCGCTGCCCGAACAGGTCACCGCCGATGTCCTGCGCTCGGCATTCGATTCCGCGGGCCAGCGCTGCTCGGCGCTGCGGATCCTCTATCTTCAGGAGGAGATCGCCGATCGCGTGATCGCGATGATCATCGGTGCGATGGCCGAGCTGCGGCTCGGCGACCCGGCCGAGCTGGCGACCGATATCGGACCGGTGATCGACGCGCCCGCCCGCGACAAGCTCCTCGGCTACCTCGCCGCGCAGCGCGAAGCGGGACGGGTCCTGGCGCAGGCCACGATGGGCCAAGCATGCCTGGAGGGGCTGTTCGTGCCACCAATCCTGGTGGAGGTCGATGGCATCGCAGCGATGGCGGAGGAAATCTTTGGGCCGGTCCTGCATGTGGCGCGCTGGCGGGGCGATCGGCTCGACGGCGTGGTCGATGCCGTCAATGCCGCCGGCTATGGCCTGACCTTGGGCATTCACAGCCGCGTCGAGGCGATGATCCGGCAGATCGCGGCGCGGGCGCGGGTCGGCAATCTCTATGTCAACCGCAACATGATCGGCGCGGTCGTCGGGGTGCAACCCTTCGGCGGCGAGGGCTTGTCGGGCACCGGCCCGAAGGCGGGCGGGCCGGGATTGTTGCGCCGCTTCGCGGTGGAGCGTGTCGTCAGCACCAACAGTGCAGCGACTGGGGGCAGCCTCGGCCTGCTGCTGCTCGACGAGGATGGGGAGCCGTGATGGCGGAACGTCTGGCAGCCGGCCGTGTTACGGCACCGATGTTGCACTTCTTCGGGGCGGGGAACTGCGCGAGCCGGCGCGGGTTGATCTGAGAGGTAAGGGAACACCGCGGGTAGAGTCGCACGACGCAGCACTGATCATTCTCTCGATGGGACTGCCAGCACGATTGAAATCGTAAGAAAATTTGTGGAAGTTGGGGTAGTAATTCGCAGCGCGGCGATCACACCGGGGCAATTGACGACACGACCCATGAGGAAACGGCAGCCTGCCTCCTGCCAATTCTTCACATGATCAAGGACGGATGATGGCTCAGAAAGTTCGTAAAGCGGTATTTCCGGTCGCGGGTCTCGGCACGCGCTTCCTGCCCGCCACCAAGGCGATCCCCAAGGAGATGCTGACGGTCGTCGACCGCCCCGTGATCCAGTACGCGGTCGAGGAAGCCCGCGCCGCCGGTATCGAGGAATTCATCTTCGTCTCCGGCCGCGGCAAGACCTCGCTGATCGAGCATTTCGACCATAGTTTTGAGCTGACGCAGACCCTGATGGCCCGCGGCAAGACCAAGGAGCTCGAGGATCTGCAGCGCTGGTTGCCGGATCCCGGCCAGGTCGTCACCACCCGCCAGCATCTGCCGATGGGGCTCGGCCACGCCGTGCTCTGCGCCAAGCGCGCGGTCGGCAACGAACCCTTCGCCGTCATCCTGCCCGACGATCTGGTGCTCTCCGACACACCCTGCCTGAAGCAGATGGTCGAGGCTTGGGAAGAGGTCGGCGGCGCCATGGTCGCGGTCCAGGAAGTACCGCGCCACCAGACCCGCCGCTACGGCGTGCTCAATATCGACCAGGATTACGGCAAGCTGATCTCGGTCCGCGGCCTCGTCGAGAAGCCGGCACCGGAAGTGGCGCCCTCGACCCTGTCGATCATCGGCCGCTATATCCTGCCCCCCGAGGTGTTCGGCCATCTCGAGACCACCGAGCGCGGCGCCGGTGGCGAAATCCAGCTCACCGACGGCATGGTCAAGCTGATCGGGCAGACGCCGTTCCACGGCTATCGCTTCGAAGGCAAGCGCTATGATTGCGGCGATCGCTTCGGCTTCCTCGAGGCCAACCTCGCCTTCGGTCTCTCCCGCGAAGACGTCGCCCCGGCGCTGCGCCGGATCGTCGCCGAGTTGTTCGGACCGCAAGCCTAATCCCCGATTCCGGAGCCTTCATGTCGCCTCAGTCCCTATCGCAAGCCACCGCGCATCGGTTCGACCCTACCATCCTGCGCGAATACGATATCCGCGGCGTCGTGGGACAAACCTTGAAGGTGGAGGACGCCTACGCCATCGGTCGGGGCTTCGGCACCATTCTCGCCGAGACCGGCGGCAAGGCGGCGGCGGTCGGTTATGACGGCCGCCTGTCCTCGACCATGCTCGAGGCGGCGGTCGTCCAGGGCCTGCTCGACGCCGGAATCGATGCGGTCCGCATCGGTCTCGGGCCGACGCCGAAGCTCTACTACGCCACCAATACCCAGAACGTCGATGGCGGCATTATGATCACGGGGTCGCATAACCCGCCGACCCATAACGGCTTCAAGATGATGATCGGGAAGAAGTCGTTCTACGGCAAGGACATCCAGCGCATCGGATCGCTCGGCGCCGCCGGTGCCTGGGCTTCCGGCAAGGGTACGGCGCGGCAGGTCGATGTCGAGGCCGAATACGTGGCCCGGCTGCTCCAGGATTATGACGGGCTGCGCTCGCTCAAGGTGGTCTGGGACGCCGGTAACGGCGCCACCGGCGAGGTGCTCGTGAAGCTGACCGAAAAGCTTCCCGGAGAGCATATTCTCCTCAATGAGGTGATCGACGGCACCTTTCCGGCACATCACCCCGACCCGACCGAAGTCGAGAACCTCGTGCAGCTGCAGGAAGTCGTCGCCAGGGAGAAGGCCGATCTCGGTATCGCTTTCGACGGCGACGGCGACCGTATCGGGCTGATCGACGGCCAGGGCCGGATCCTCTGGGGTGACCAACTCATGGTCATTCTCGCCGACGATCTGCTCAAGACCCGGCCGGGCGCGACCATCATCGCCGACGTCAAGGCGAGCCAGGTCCTGTTCGACGAGATCGCCAAGCGCGGCGGCAAGCCCCTGATGTGGAAGACGGGGCACTCCCTGATCAAGACGAAGATGCTCGAAACCGGGGCGCCGCTTGCCGGCGAGATGAGCGGCCACATCTTTTTCGCCGATCGCTACTACGGCTTCGACGACGCGCTCTACGCCGCGGTCCGGGTGCTCGGCATTCTCGGCCGTTCGGCGCTCAGCCTCGCGGCGATGCGGGACAAATTGCCGACCGTGCTGAATACGCCGGAGCTGCGCTTCCCCTGCGCCGATACCCGGAAGTTCTCGGTCATCGCCGAGGTCAAGGCACGGCTCGAGGCGAGCGGGGCCAACGTCTCGGATGTAGATGGGGTGCGCGTCAACACCGCGGATGGCTGGTGGCTGCTGCGCGCCTCCAATACTCAGGACGTGCTGGTGGCCCGCTGCGAGGCGCAGAGCCCCGAGGGGCTTGCACGGCTGAAGGCGATCCTGGTCGAGCAGGTGACCGCGAGCGGGATCACGCCGCCCGCCTTCTGAACATTGGATAGCGCAAAGAAAAGGCCCGCGACCGGTATCCGATCGCGGGCCTTTTTGGTTTCGTGCGGCGCGCTCAGTCCGAGCTGGCGACCCGGATCGGTCCCCGGGAGGGCGGGATCACGACGCAGTCGCGGCCCTTGCGGTGCAGGGTCTGGCAGGCGGCAAGCGCCTGATGCTTCGACAGCCCGGCGACCTGCGGATGGTAGACGTGACGCGACTTGCGGCGGCCGCTGGCGACGATCGTGTTCGGCCGGCCCGAGAGATGGGCGAGCCGGAGTGCGGCATGGGATTCCCGTTCGGCCTCGGCGCGCTTGCCGCAGCTGGCGAGGCGAATGCTCCAGGACGGCTGCTGGTAGGATGCCAGCTGTACGCTGTCGCGATGGCCATGGCGTCGCGTCTTTTCGGCTCGGGCAAGGCGGACATGCGCCCGTGGCGGCTCGGCCGTCAGGCCGGCGAGCTGGCGCCGGGCCATGACGTTGGACACGCCGGCGGCGCGGGCGACCAGGATCGGATCAGTCGGCCGATTGGCAAAAGCGTTGTCGAGCAGGGTCTCCATCAGGCGGTCTCGGGCCTGATGGGTGCTGCCGCCCATCACCACGCCGAACAGCCGGCGGCCATCGCGGGCGGCGGTCGAGGCGAGGTTGAAGCCCGAGGCGTCGGTGAAGCCGGTCTTGATGCCGTCCATCCCGGCGTAACGCTCCATGAGATGGTTATGGCCGTGGATGACCTGGCCGCGGAACATGAATTCGCGGGTCGCGAAATAGCGGAACTGGGCCGGATAATTGCGGTACAGCGCCGTCGACAGCCGCAGCAGGTCGCGCGCGGTCGTCACCTGGGCGTTGTCGGGGAGACCGGAGGCATTGCGGAAGAACGTCCGCGTCATGCCGAGTTCCCGCGCCTTCTCGTTCATCATGTTCGCGAAGCCGGCCTCGGAGCCGCCGAGGCCCTCGGCCATCACGGTCGCGGCGTCATTGGCGGATTTCGTCACCATGCCGAGGATACAGTCATGCACCGAGATGGTCTGGCCGGGGCGCAGGCCGAGCTTGGTCGGCGATTTGTTGGAGGCCCATTCCGATACCGGCATCTGCTGGTACAGGGTGATCTTGCCGCGGTAGAGCGCCTCGAAAGTGATATACAGCGTCATCATCTTGGTCAGCGACGCCGGGTGATTCTGGGCGTCGGCGTTGACCTCGTTGACGATCTTTCCGGTGTTGTAATCCATCACGATCGAGGCGTAGCCAGCCCGCGCCTGATGGGGCAGCAGGAGCAGCATCAGCGACACCGCATAGGCGGCCAGGCCGGCAAGTGATCTTTGCCAAGAACCTGTCGGGACCGTCTCAGTCGGTTGATTGGTCAACGCGGTCTCCCCCTTCACCATGACGGCCCACCCCCGTCGATCCATGAGTCTAGAAAAACTTCGCCTTACTGTCCATGAATTTAACAGATTCGGCTGGTTATAGCGCGCTCTTGAGACCGTGAATGAATGTCGCATCCCGTCAGTCACGGTCGGCCGTGAGGCGTTCCATCCAAGGGCCGTCGGGCAGGCGGCTCGCCAGTTCGGTGATGTGCTTGTTCCACCACTGCCGCTGCTCGATCAGATCCTCGTACTCGAAGCTCGCCAGCCGCCAGCGTTCGTCGTCGCGGCTATAGGTGGCGAGATCGATCGGGAAGCCGACATCGGCGGAACTGAAACGCGTGGAGTCAAACGACAGATAGGCAATCTTGAGCGCCGCGCGCAACGGGGTCTGCGTGGTCAAGGCGCGGTCGAGGATCGGCTTGCCGTAAGCGGTGGCCCCGATCGACAGATACGGCGTGCGTTGGTCTACCCGGATCCAGTTGCCTTCCGGGTAGACGAGAAACAGGTCCGGCTCCGGGTCGTCGGGAAGCTTGCCGCCGATGATCGCATGGAGATTGAACTTGAGCTTGCCCTCCTCGAGAGCTTCCTGGTCTTCTCGCTTCACCTGACGCAGGCACTCGCAATAGGTCGAGACGACGTCGAGCATCGACTTGAAGCCATGGCCTTCGAGCCGATGCATGTCGCGCTCCAGAAAGGCCAGCGCCTTGTCGCGGACGGAGCGCAGGCCGGAGGCCATGACGACGAATTGCGCGCCGTCGGGGCCGTGAAGGGTCAGCTTGCGCGCGGCGGAAACCTGATTGCCGGCCGTGAGGCGGCCGTCGGCGAGCATCAGCAGCCCGTCCTTGATCTTAATTCCGACGCAATAGGTCACGGCAGGCATCCTTCAAACATGAGATCGTGTGTATAGAGCGGATCGGCCTGAGCCGGAAACCTCAATCGCGCGACCATGTCGCCAATACTGAGCCATCGGCCAAAATCGCCTGATTTGGCAACTCAGTCAAACCACGACTTGCGACGATCCGCCGCCGCAGTGGTCGGCCCGAATTGCCTGCGTCAAGCGTACGGGAAGCATGCGCCGAAAGGGTTAACCAATTCTGGCGAATACGGCGACCGCGACAATGATTGTAACGCGGCCGCGCCTAATATACCGACCGGCTTCCGATTATGTTGCGACGCAAAATAAATCGCCTTGACGCGGTTCGGCAGCGCTACTAAATAGAATTTATTGCGGTGCAGCAATTTGCAGCCGGCGAATTCGCCGAATACGCGGGGAGCCGATGCCTCCCGTCGATTGATTGGCGTTCGCGCCGCGGGGTTTTGACCGCACCGACGTCATACGATGCCGAAGGGACACACGCCGATGAGCGACAGCAAAGTGACAGCCCCCGCCCCGAAAGCCAAACCGCCGGTGGCGCGCCGCAAGATTATTAAGCCGGCTACGCCCAAGGTTGCGGCGGCCGAAGCACCGGCGCCGGTTGTCGCCGCCGCCGTGCCGCCCGCAGCTGCCGTGGCCGAGCTGAAGCCGGTCGCCGTGGCGCCCAAGCCCGTCAAGCCTACGCCGAAGCCGGCGGCCCCGGTCGAGAAGTTGGCAGCGACGCCGCCGGTCGAGGCTGTTCCGACGCCGGAGCCGGCTGCCGTCCTGGCCGTGGCCGTTGAAATCATTCCCCCTTCTGAGCCGGTGGCCGAGGCACCGGTTTCGGTCGTTGAGACGAAAATTGCCTCGACTCCCATCCCTGCGCTCCAACAGACGGTGAAACTTATGGCTACACTCCCCACGCCCCCGTTCAAGGGCTATGAAGAACTCGCCGCATTCAGCAAGGCGAACATGGAAGCCTTCGTTCAGGCGAATACCATCCTGGTCAAGGGCTTCGAAGAATTCTCCAAGGAAATCATGGCTCTGACCAAGGCGTCGATGGAGACCGCCACCACGACCGCGAAGGCCGTGTTCGCCGCGAAGACGATCAAGGACGTCGTCGCCCTGCAGAGCGACTTTACCAAGACCTCGTTCGACAAGTTCGTCGCCAATTCCAGCAAGCTCAGCGAACTCGGCGTCAAGGTCGCCTCGGACGCCATCGCGCCGGTGACGGCGCGCGTCAATGTCGCAGTCGAGAAAGTCCTCAAGCCGGCGGCGTAATCCGGGCCCGGCATGCGGCGTACGGCGCCGCACGGCCATTGTTCGAGAGAACCCTCGAAGCACCTGCTTCGAGGGTTTTTTCGTCTCGGCCCTGAGCACCCCTTGGAATGGCGCGCTCGGAGCCCTATCATAATGAAGGTGGATTTTTCTGCCGGAACGCCGTCCAGGCGAGAAGCCAAATCGGAAATTCCTGCTACGATCGCAGCCGGCCTTGATTGCAACGGGTGGCTTGGATCAAGCTATGGGCCGACGTCATTCACCAGAGACCGTAATGAGCGATATCGAGAAAAGAGGGGACGACGAGCACTCCACCGGGGTGGTCGTCAAGACAAAGCCGAAGACGCGCAAGCCCTCGTTATACAAGGTTTTGATGCTGAACGACGACTACACGCCGATGGAATTCGTCGTCCATATTCTGGAAAGGTTTTTCAGCAAAAATCGCCACGAGGCCGAGCGGATCATGATGCATGTGCATCAGCGCGGGGTCGGGCTGTGCGGCGTTTATACCTATGAGGTCGCGGAAACAAAAGTCACGCAAGTGATGGACTTTGCCCGGCAGCATCAGCATCCTTTGCAGTGTACCTTAGAGAAGGAATAGGTTTCATGCTCTCGCGGAATCTGGAGAAGACGCTGCATCGGGCTCTCGCCTTCGCAAACGAGCGTCGGCACGAATATGCGACCTTGGAGCATCTTCTTCTCTCGCTGACCGAAGACCAGGACGCCATCGCGGTGTTGCGGGCCTGTTCGGTCGATGTCGACAAGCTGCGGCGCGATCTGCTGAAATATCTCGAGACCGAGTTGTCGGGCCTGGTGTCGAGCCACGTCGACGACGCCAAGCCGACCGCGAGTTTCCAGCGCGTGCTGCAGCGCGCGGCGATCCATGTCCAGTCGTCGGGTCGTGAGGAGGTGACGGGGGCCAATGTGCTGGTGGCGATGTTCGCCGAGCGCGAGAGCCACGCCATCTTCTTCCTGCAGGAGCAGGACATGACCCGCTTCGACGCGGTCAACTACATCTCGCACGGCATCGCCAAGGCGCCCGGCCGCTCCGAGGCCCGTCGGGTCCAGGGCGCCGAGGAAGAAGCCCAGGCCGAGAAGCCGGGCAAGCGCAGCGGCGAAGCGCTCGACACCTATTGCGTCAATCTCAACAAGAAGGCCAAGACCGGCAAGATCGATCCGCTGATCGGCCGCGCCGCCGAGGTCGACCGCACCATCCAGATCCTGTGCCGGCGCTCGAAGAACAATCCGCTCTATGTCGGTGACCCTGGCGTCGGCAAGACCGCGATCGCCGAAGGTCTGGCGCGTCGGATCGTGCAGGGCGACGTCCCGGCGGTGCTGCTCAACGCCATCATCTATTCGCTCGACATGGGCGCGCTGCTGGCCGGCACCCGCTATCGCGGCGATTTCGAGGAGCGGCTCAAGGCGGTGCTGACCGAGCTGGAGAACCATCCCGGCGCGGTGCTGTTCATCGACGAGATCCACACCGTGATCGGCGCCGGCGCCACCAGCGGCGGGGCGATGGATGCCTCCAACCTGCTGAAGCCGGCACTCGCCAGCGGCGCGATCCGCTGCATCGGCTCGACCACCTACAAGGAATACCGCAACTACTTCGAGAAGGATCGGGCCCTGGTCCGGCGCTTCCAGAAGATCGACGTCGCGGAGCCTTCGGTCGAGGATGCGGTCAAGATTCTGCGCGGCCTCAAGCCCTATTACGAACAGTTCCACAAGGTGCGCTATACCGCGGACGCGATCCGTGCGGCGGTCGAATTGTCGTCGCGCTACATCAACGACCGCAAGCTGCCAGACAAGGCGATCGACGTGATCGACGAGGCCGGCGCCGCGCAGATGCTGGTCGCGGAGTCCAAGCGCCGTAAGACGATCACCACCAAGGAGATCGAAGGCGTCGTCGCGACCATGGCGCGGATCCCGCCCAAGAGCGTGTCGCGCGACGACCGTGAAGTGCTGCAGCATCTCGACCGCAATCTCCGCACCATGGTCTATGGCCAGGACCTGGCGATCGACACATTGGTCAGCGCGATCAAGCTGGCTCGTGCCGGCTTGCGCGATACCGAGAAGCCGATCGGCAGCTATCTGTTCTCCGGCCCGACCGGTGTCGGCAAGACCGAGGTCGC
>CAIUCF010000564.1 GCA_903897565.1 uncultured Rhodospirillales bacterium
AGCGGTGTCAGGGACGAGCGAGTCTCGCCACCGTGCGCAGCAGGAGCGCGACCAATTGGGGCTGCCGTGAGGTTTCGGTCTTGGCAAAGATCGCCTTCAGATGGCCGCGTGCGGTGTGAAGGCTGATTCGCAGTTTCTGTCCGATCATCTCGAGCGAGTCGCCCTCGGCAAGGCAACGGGCAACGGCAGCCTGCGCCGGCGTCAGGCCGAACAGGTCCTGCAGCGATTCCGTGGCGATCGTGGCGGTTTCCGGGTCGGTGATGAAAACCAGTGCCGCCGGCAGCGCGGCGCGCGTCGCCGGCAATTTGGGCCGGAACGGCACCACGAGGGCCGAAATCGGCAGCCGTCCTTCGCCGCGGGGGATCGTGATGCCGCCGCCGAGCTCTGGTCCGGCACCGGATAACCCGCCATCCGGTGCCGTGACGGAATGCAAAAGGGCGACGAGCCGACCGGTAACCTTGCCGGTGGTGCCGCTCAGCCGGCCATTGATCGCGGACAGCCCGGCACCTTTCTGCAAGAGCCGCTCCGCCGCGCGGTTCGCGAACAGGATGAGGCCGTTGCGGGCCAGTGCGATGGTGGCGACATTGCTGCGTTCGAGCGCGTCGAGGCTGGCCAGATTGCTCAGGCTGAGGGCGGAGAGCCCATTCGTGAGGTGGAGAACCCGCGACAGGTGTGGGACGAGGCGGGCGAATTCGGCACGCTCGCGCTCGCTGAAGCGGGGCGCCTCCTTGGGCCGATGTACCGAGACCATGCCCAGCATATTGCCTTCGAGCGGGAAGGCGGCACTGAGGACATCGTGAATCCCGGCGCGAGGGCAGAAATCATTGTAGAACTCGGACTTCAGATACCAATCCTCGGGGACTTCCTCATGGCCCATGATGACCTCGTTCGGGCGCCTGAGGTTGGCGGCGAGCCATTGATCCTGAGCGTGGTAATGAGCCTCGTAATCGGCCCAGATGCGGTCGGTGAAATTCGGGGTCAGCCCGCCGAAGCCCCGTCCACCACCGGACGTGTCTGCCGATTTGACCACGCAACTCGAGGCATCGAATGCTGCGGCGATCTTGAGTGCGAGCGGGTCCCAAGCCTGTCCATCGGTGACGGCGCCATAGATGTCGTCGAGCAGGGAGATCAGGCGTTGGTCGTCATGCTCGCCACCAGGCATCAGGGTCCCTATCGAAACAACTCGACCCAATCGTCACCGGGAGGAATACCAAGTCAACCCCCGAGAAGACATTTGGCTCACGCCGTGCAGGCGCATGGCAGGATTCGGCAATTAGAGATTGCCAGCAAGCAATTGATAAACCTTAAAGGGATGAAGGGGCATCCCCCATATAGGGGGTGCCGATACTTGACGTCGCAATTTTGATGACGCGGCTTCTTGTCAGGAAGTCTTGACACCTGTGACGATGTCCCGGAGCACGAATTTCTGCACCTTGCCGGTGACGGTCATCGGAAACTCGTCGAAGAGATGAACTTGCGCCGGTACCTTGAAATGGGCGATACGGTCGCGGCAGAAATCGACGATGTCGGCCAGGGCGACCTTTTCCCCGGGCATCGGCATGATGCAGGCACAGACGGCTTCGCCGAATTTTTCGTCCGGGATGCCAACGACGTGGACGTCGCGGACATGCGGATGGCTGCGCAGGAAGGCTTCGATTTCGGCGGGATAGATATTCTCACCGCCGCGGATGATCATGTCCTTGATGCGACCGACGATGCGGGTATAGCCGTTCTCGTCGAGTACGGCGAGATCGCCGGAATGCATCCAGCCGTCGGAATCGATGGCGCGCGCGGTCTGCTCGGCGTCGCCCCAGTAGCCGAGCATCACGGCATAGCCGCGGGTGCAGATTTCACCGGGTTCGCCGATCGGTACCGTGTTGCCGTGGGGATCGACGATCTTGCATTCGAGATGAGGCTGGACCCGGCCGACGGTCGAGACCTGAAGCTCGACGGGGTCGCTCGGGCTGGTCTGATGATTGACCGGGCTGGTCTCGGTCATGCCGTAACAGATGATGAGATCCTTGATGCCGAGGCGGTCGCGGGCGCCTTCCATCAGGTCGATTGGACACAACGCACCCGACATCACCCCGGTGCGCAAGCTCGAGACATTGGTCGTCGGCAGTGCCGGATCGGCGAGGATGGTGATGTACATCGTCGGCACGCCGTAGAGGGCGGTGCAGCGCTCGGCCTCGATCGCGTGCAGCACGGCGGCGGCGTTGAAGGTCTCGGCCGGCAGCACGATCGTCGCGCCCGTCGTGACGCAGGCCAGCACGCCCATGACCATGCCGAAGCAATGATACAGCGGCATCGGCAGGCACAGCCGGTCCTTGGGCGTGAAGCCGAGGGCGCGGGCCAGATTGGCGCCGTTATTGATGATGTTGCGGTCCGACAGGGTCGCGCCCTTGGGTCGTCCGGTCGTGCCGCTGGTGAATTGGATGTTGATCGGGTCGGTTGCCCGGTGCTCGGCGATCGCTGCGGTGAGTCTGGCGACGGCGGCGGCATCTGCCGGCCGGCACAGATCGTCGAAACGCAGCAGGCCCGGCTTCGTCTCCTCGCCGATCAGGATCGCGATCTGCAGCGACGGTACGCTGGCTGCGGACAGCTGCCCCGGGGTCGCGTGATCGAGCTCCGGTGCGACCGTCCGCAACAGCGCCTCGTAATCGCTGGTCTTGAAGCGCGGGGCAATGATGATCGCCCGCATCTCGACGGCGGTGATCGTGTATTCGAGCTCCTGGACGCGGTACGCGGGATTGATCGTGACCAGGACGAGGCCGGCGCGCGCGGCGGCGAACTGGGTCAGCACCCATTCGGCGCAGTTCGGCGCCCAGATGCCGATGCGATCGCCGCGTGCCAGCCCGAGGCCTAAGAGATTGGCGGCGAGCGCGTCGGCTTTCGCCGCCAGTTCGCGCCAGCTCCAGCGGATACCCTGGCGGACCGAGACCAGGGCATCCTGGTCCGGCCAGCTCGTGGCGGCCTTTTGCAGAACCGCGCCGATCGTCTCGGTGATGAACGGCGCGTCGGTGTCCCCGACCGTATGGCTAAGGCCAGGATAGGCGAAGTGTGGCTGCCCCATGTCAGCCCTTCGGCGGCGGTGCCGGATACCACTCTTCCGGCTCGGGGAAACTGTAGTTTTCCGGGAACTCGAACAACTCGATGGTCGAGCTGACCAGATCGTCGGTGCCCATATAGGCGTAGCGGACTTCATTGTTCCAAAAACCGGACTGAATGACCTTGCAGCCGCGCGCCTCGAAATGGGCGATCTGTTCCGCGAGGGTCAGCTTGCCGCAGCCTTGCGCCACGTGCTGGATGCCCTCGCCATGGGCGGCGAGGAAATCCTTGTAGATGCTGTCGCCCTCGAGCGGCTCGATGACTTCCCAGAAGCTGGAGCCGGTGTAGCCGACCGCGAGCCGCATCGAATAGGTCTGCTTCTTGCCGCGATAGGTCTGCTCCGTGACCGTGCCGGGCCCGAAGGTATAGATCCGCCACGGGCCGATCCCGAGCTTCACGAAGCCGTCGAGGGTCCGGTAGATATCCTTGGTGACGACGCAGATCTGCACCGTATCGCCGAGGAAGCTGTTCGACAGGGTGGTTTCACCCGTCACCGTAATCTTGTCTGACATCCTGCCCTGCCTGATTACTGCTGTTTGAGACTACTGCGCGAGAGACCGCGACAGCACCTTAGCAAAAGTCCCTCTCCGCCCTTTAGGGGGGGATTTAGGATGAGGTGGGCCGCGGAGAGCGGCTCCGGTGGCGGAAGCACCCACCTCACCCCAACCCTCTCCC
>CAIUCF010000565.1 GCA_903897565.1 uncultured Rhodospirillales bacterium
TGGACCGGGATGCCGTAATCACTGGCGTCGCTGACGCTGTAGGGCTCGTTGTCGCCGACCACGAGATCGCCGCCGCTGCGCAGCAGATCGAGCAGGATCGCGGGGTAGGAGGGATCGCGGTTATAGAGCACGCCGATTTCGACGGCGCGTGGCTCGCCGAGATAGACCGGGGTGAAGCTGTGCATCGCGACGAGAATCGTCCGCTGCCCCGCTGCGGTGCGGCCGTCGAGCAGTTGGGTGATCGCGGCATGATAGGGCTCGAACACTTCGATGCGCCGTGCGGCCTCCTCCGCCGGCGAGAGTGTCCGATTGCCCGGAATCTCGGTCGCTTCGCTGATCCGGGGTATCGAGGTCGGCATTCCCGGGGTGCGGTTGCAGTCGATCACGAGGCGCGAATAGGTCTGCAGGATCGCCGGAGCGTCGAGGAGCTCAGAGAGGAATTCGGTGACCCCGGCGATGCCGATATCCCAGGCGATATGGCGCTCGAGGTCGGCCGAGCTCAGCCCGAGCTGGCCGAGCCGCTGCGGCAGGCGGCGACCGGCATGATCCGCCGTCAGTACGAACGGCGCCTTGCCGTCGGCTCGCAGGACCCGGAATGGCGGCGGCTCGGTCGGGAGCAGCAACGTCCCGTCGGTCACGAGGCAACTCCCGTCAACGCGATGACCGAGATCTGGCGGCCGTAATCGGGCTCACCGCGCAGGGTGGTGCGGCGGAAGCTGAAGAATCTGGTCTCGTCCGACAGGGTATCGTCGGTGGCCCGAGAAATTCGCTTGATGCCGGCGGCGCGAAGCCGGGCCTCGACGAAGCCCGGCAGGTCGAACTGGAAATGACCGTCGCGCGTTCCCGGGGCGATGAATGCCGCGTGTCCCGTATCGAGCGTGAGGAGGCGGTCGACGAATTCCGCGCCGACCTCATAGGAAGCCTGCTGGATGGCCGGGCCGATCGCTACGGCAAGGTTCGCCGTTGTCGCGCCGTGCTCCGTCATCCGCGCGATCGTGGCTTCGAGAACGCCGCCGGTGGCGCCCTTCCAGCCGGCATGGGCGGCGCCGATGATTCCGGCCGCAGGATCGGCGAACAGCACCGGCACGCAGTCCGCGGTCAGGATGCCGAGAGCGATCCCCGGTGTTGCGGTGACCAGGGCGTCGGCCTGCGGATTCTCGTGATGCGGCCAGGGCTCGCTGACGACGACCGCGGCGGCGGAATGGATTTGATGAACGGTCACGAGGGCTGCCGGCGCCAGGCCGAAGCGCTCGGCCACGCGGTGCCGATTGATGGTGACATGGTCGCGATCATCAGCCGAGCCGAGCCCGCAATTGAGCCCCGCATAGAGGCCGCCGCTGACGCCGCCGGCGCGCGTGAAGAAACCGTGAGATATGCCGGGGAGGTCGGCGAGAGCGGGCAGGGTGATCATGATCGCGTCATCATGCCGCGAATCCCGGAAGCGGGCCAAGATCGTTCGACGCGGCAGCCATCACTTTGAACAGAACTCCCATCGCCATCGGATCCAGCAGCCGACGGAGTCCCTGGGAAATCGCGGCGGCGGTCGCGGGATCCTGGCCCTTCATCAGCCGTTCGGCCCGGGTGCCGGCGCCGATATCGCGCAGCCAGCGACCCTGGGTGGTCGGTCCGTTGATAACGAGGCCGGCGGCCGCGAAGGCCTCGCCCAGGGCCGCGAAATCGACATGGGCGGTCAGATCGGCATCGCCGGGATTCGCCAGGATCGGTGCGTAGCCGTGGTTGCTGATCGCCTGCAGGCTGTCGCCGATACCGGCGCCGACATGGCCGTAATCGATGACCAGGCACGCGCCGCGGGTCTGGCCCAGGCGCCGGCCGATCTCCCCGGCAAAGGTTGTGGCGGGCAGCGCAGTCTCGCGGATACTGCCTTCCGTCGCGGCGGGCCAATCAGCTGATTCCTCCACCGGGGCCGCCTCGACGAACACGAGGTCGTCGCCTTCCAGGCCGACACACCGCTCGCGCCAGCCATCGGCGCGATACACCCATTGCCGGATCGGCAGGGCGTCGAAGAACTCGTTGGCGAGGACGATGGTCGGCAGGTCGCAGGGAACACCGTCGAGCCCGCGGTGCCAGGCGATCGTCTTGTCGGGATGGTGGCGTTCCAGCGCCTCGTGCTGGCGTTGTCGCAGCACCGGGCTGATCTCGACGAGGTCGATCGCGGCCGCGGCGCGGCAGGGCGGCAGCGCCTTGAGGGCACGCAGGGCGTCGACCATCAGGGTCCCGCGCCCGGGGCCGAGCTCGACCAGGCGGAAGGCGTCCGGTGCGCCGAGCTGTTGCCAGACAGCGGCCGCCCACAGCCCGATCATCTCGCCGAAAATCTGGCTGATCTCCGGCGCCGTGACGAAATCGCCGCCGCGGCCGAGCGGATCGCGGGTGGTGTAATAGCCGTCGTGCGGGTCGGTCAGGCAGATCGCCATGTAGCGATCGATCCCGATCGGGCCCTCGGCCGTGATGATTGCCCTGAGGGACGCGAGAAGGGACATCGCCGCTCGTCTCAGGTCGCGGGATTGCCGCGCGGTTTGGCCGTGATGATCAGCCAGGCGCCGGCCAGGAACATCGGCAGGCTCAGCAA
>CAIUCF010000566.1 GCA_903897565.1 uncultured Rhodospirillales bacterium
GGCGTCCCGCGTCAGCTCGAATACGGGGTCGCCGATGCCGATGCCTTTGCCGTTGGACTCGCCTGCGGCGGCCGGGTTCGCATCTTCGTCGAGGCGCTACGTTGAAGCTGGAGCTGCTCGACCGCGCGCTCGCGCTCAGCGCCGCGGCCGTCCCCGTTGCGCTGGCCACGGATCTCGCGAGCGCTCGGCAGTCGCTCGTCACCGCCGCGCTCTGCGACGGCGATCTCGACGTCAGCCCGGCGGATCTGGCGCGCATCCGAGCCGCGATCGACAGCGACCGCAGCGGCACTATCGAACTCTCGAGCGGTGCGGTCTTCGTCGAGGTCTGGAGCGCGCCGCTGCGGCTCTTCATCATCGGCGCGGTCCACATCGCCCAGTCCCTGGCCCCGCTCGCGACCAGCGCCGGTTATCGGGTGACGATCATCGATCCCCGCGGCGCCTTCGCGACTCATGAACGCTTCGCTGGCGTGGAGCTCATCCACGACTGGCCCGACGACGCCATTCCGACGCTGAAGCCCGATCGCCGTACCGCCCTGGTCGCGTTGAGCCACGACCCCAAGATCGACGATCCGGCGCTGATCGCGGCGCTGGCGAGCGAAGCCTTCTATGTCGGCGCGCTCGGCTCGCGCCGCAGCCATGCCAGCCGCCGCGACCGGCTTGCGGCGGCGGGGATTTCGCCGGCAGCCATCGACCGCGTCCATGGCCCGGTCGGTCTCGCCATCGGCGCCCAGAGCCCGGTCGAGATCGGGATTGCCGTCATGGCGGAAATCACCGCCATCCTTCGGGGGGGCGCCCTCGCCGGACATTCCGGCTGGTATCAGACCGCGCGTGCCGACTGAACCACGAACACCGCCGAAGATCGCCGTCCTCGTGCTCGCCGCGGGGCAATCGCGGCGAATGGGCGAGAACAAGCTGCTGATCGACCTCGACGGGACATCCGTCATCGCCCGGGTCGTCGATGCGGCGCTCGCTTCCCGCGCCTCGCCCGTCCTGGTGGTGACCGGCCATGAAGGCGAAGCCCTGCGCAATACGCTCCAAGGGCGAAATATCCGGTTCGTCGCGAATCCGGACTACGCCCAGGGCCTCTCGTCCTCGCTTCGTGCCGGCATCGCCGCCTTGCCTGACGATGTTGAAGGCGTCGTCGTCTGCCTCGGCGACATGCCCGCGGTCGATTCGAGCGTAATCGATCGCCTGATCGCCGGCTTCGATCCTGCCACCGGTGCCGAAATCATCGCGCCCAGCCATGACGGCCGGCGGGGCAATCCGGTGCTCTGGGGCAGGCGCTTCTTTGCCGAACTGATGACCGTGACCGGCGATCAGGGCGGCAAGCCCTTGCTGCTCGCCCATCCCGAGGCCTGCCGGCTGATCGCGGTCGAGACGCCGGGGATCCTGCTCGACCTCGACACGCCGGAAGCGCTGCGGCGCTATCGTGAGACGTCGCCACGCCAAGACAGGTGACACCCCGCCCGAGAAGCGGCAATGATCGGCAGCAACAACAGCCGTGAGGGCGGAATGACCGAGGAGACGACGACGCCGGACTGGCGCATCCAGGGCATCCGGGTGGTGCCGGCCGACCAACTCGACAGCAACACGGCGCAGACGCCGGGCATGAATCGGGCGGCGGCCATCAACTTCGCCCGGGTCGGCGCGCAGAAGCTGTGGGCCGGCACGGTGGTGATCCACCCCAACGCCAAGACCGGCGCCCATCATCACGGCCATGTCGAAAGCGTGATCTACATCGTCCGCGGTCGCGCCCGTATGCGCTGGGGCGAGCGGCTCGAATTCACCGCGGAGGCCGGGCCGGGCGATTTCATCTATGTTCCGCCCTATGTTCCGCATCAGGAGATCAACGCCCTGCCCGGCGATTCGCTGGAATGCGTGCTGGTGCGCAGCGACCAGGAACCCGTCGTCGTCAATCTCGACATCACGCCGGCGGAGGCGCCCGAGAACGTACCCTGGATCGATCAGGGGCATCCCCACCCCTAACACGAACCCGCCAAGAGCCAATCAAGGAGAAAGAGGATGACCTCTCGGAAAGTCGTCGTGATCACCGGCGGCGGCGGCGGCATCGGCGCCGCAACCGCTGCCAAGCTCGTCTCGCAGGATTGGACGGTCGTGATCGCCGACCAGTCGCTGGCCGCCGCGACCGACGCGGCGGAGCGATGCCGCGCGCTGGGCGGCACGGCCGAAGCGCTCGCCTGCGACGTCACCAGTTCCGACGACGTCCAGAAACTCGTGCGCTTCGCGAGCGATCGCTTCGGCGGCATTCATGGCTTCTTCGCCAATGCCGGCATCTCCGGTCTCGTCACCCCGCTCGCTGAATATCCCGAAGACGTGTTCGATAAGGTGATCGGCGTCAACCTCCGCGGCGTCTTTCTCTGCCTGAAATATGCCTTGCCGGCGATGCGGGCGGGCGCGGGCGGCAGTTTCGTTGCCACCGGATCGACCGCATCGATCCGCGGCCGCGCCCTCGTCGGCGCCTATACCGCCAGCAAGCACGCCGTGCTGGGATTGGTGCGGACCGCGGCGATGGAGTATCTGGGCAGCAATGTCCGGGTCAACGCCGTGCTGCCCGGCCCGATCCACACGCCGATGATGGATTCGATCAACGAGATGGCCGCAAAGCGCAACCCAGGCGGCGGCGGCGTGTTGCGGGCGACGCCTGCGCCCTATGGCACACCCGAGGACGTCGCCAATACCGTGGCGTTCCTGATGTCGCCCGACTCATCGCATATGAACGGTGCGGCCGTCGTCGTCGATGCCGGCAATACCGTCGCCTAACGTCGCCAACGGAGGAAACCAATGAAATTGCAGGGAAAGACCGCTGTCATCACCGGCGGCGCCAGCGGCATCGGCCGGGCGATTGCCGAGCAGTTCGCCGCGGAAGGTGCGATCATCGCGATCGTCGACGTCAACCGCGACAAGGCCGAGGCCGCCGCCGCGGAGATGTCGGCACAGGGCCACAAGGCCTGGGCCACGGTCGCCGATGTCCGTGACGAGGCCTCGATCAACGCCGCCGTCGCCAGCATCCTGACCAAGGGCGACATCGATATTCTCGTCAACAGCGCCGGCATCGGCGTGCTGGCGAGCTTCCTCGAGACGACCAGCGAATTGTTCGACACCGTCCACGCCATCAACATGCGCGGCACCTTCCTGTTCGCCCAAGCCGTCGCCCGTTCGATGGTCGAGCGCAAGGTCGCCGGGTCGATCATCAATATCGGCTCGGCTTCCGGGATTCGCGGCAATGCCGGCCGCACCGCCTATGGCGTCGGCAAGGCCGGCATCGGCATGCTGACCAAGATCATGGCAGTCGAACTGGCGGCGAATGGCATCCGCACCAACGCCATCGCGCCCGGCCCGATCGAGACGCCGCTGGCGACGGGTGCGCATTCCTCGGCGGCGCGCGACGCCTGGCTCAACGAACTGCCCATCCGCCGCTACGGCACGCCGCAGGAAGTCGCCAAGGTCGCCCTGTTCCTGGCTTCAGACGATTCCAGCTATGTCAGCGGCCATATCCTCAGCGTCGATGGCGGCTTCGCAGCCTCCGGGATCCTCGCCCACTGAGCCTCTGCCGCGGCCGGCAGATCAGTCCGGAAAGAACTGATTCGCCGGCCGCGGCAGGCCGAGATTCTCGCGCAGAGTCTTGCCCTCGTATTCCCGCCGGAACAATCCGCGCCGTTGCAGCTCGGGCACGACGCGATCGACGAACGCGTCGAGCCCGGCCGGCAGGAACGGGAACATGATGTTGAAGCCGTCGCAGGCGTCGGTGAACAGCCACTCCTCCATCTGATCCGCGATCGTCTCCGGCGTGCCGATCATCTCCAGGGTGCCGAAAGCGCCGCCGACATATTGCGCCAACTCGCGCACCGTGAGCTTGTCGCGCCGCGCCATCTCGATCAGCTTCTGCTGTCCGCTCTTGCTGGCATTGCTCTCCGGAATCTCCGGCAACTGGCCGTCGAGATCGAAGCCGGAGACGTCGTGACCGAGGCGGACGGAGAGATTGGCGAGACTGCTTTCGGGATGGACGAGGCTGTCGAGCTTCTTCTTCTTGGCCTTGGCCTCCTCGACGCTGTCGCCGATCACCACAAACGCACCGGGCAGGATCTTGAGGTGATCGGGATTACGGCCGATCGCCTTCATCCGCCCCTTGATATCGGCATAGAGCTTCTGCCCGTCGGCGAGATTGTTCGTCCCGGCGAAGACGGCTTCGGCCGTCTCGGCGGCGATCTGGCGGCCGGCCTCGGAGGCGCCGGCCTGGACGATCACCGGCCAGCCCTGGATCGGCCGCGCGATGTTGAGCGGCCCGCGCACGGAGAGCTCCGGCCCCTTGTGGTTGAGAACATGGAGGCGGTCGGGATTGAAGTAGACGCCGCTGTCGACGTCACGGATGAACGCGTCGTCGGCCCAGCTGTCCCATAACCCGGTGACGACGTCGTAGAATTCGCGGGCGCGGCGATAGCGGTCGGCATGTTCGGGATGGTTCTCGCGGCCGAAATTATAGGCCTCGTCGGGATTGGCGCCGGTGACCAGATTCCAGCCGGCGCGGCCGCCGCTGATATGGTCGAGCGAGGCGAACTTGCGGGCGACGTGGTAGGGCTCGTTATAGGTCGTCGAGGCGGTCGCGATCAGGCCGATATGCTCGGTCACCGCGGCGAGCGCCGGCAGCAGGGTCATCGGGTCGAACGAGGTCACGGTGGCGCTACGCTTCAGCGCGTCCATCGGCATGTTCATGACCGCGAGATGATCGGCCATGAAGAAGGCATCAAACCGCCCCTGCTCGAGCTTCTGGATGAAGCGCTTGAGGTGTCCGAAGTTGAAATTGGCGTCGGCGAAGCCACCCGGATAGCGCCATGCCGCGGTATGGATGCTGACCGGCCGCATGAAGGCGCCGAGACGGAGTTGCCGTGACTGTGTCATGTCCCACCTGTCGCGAGAGAGTTCACAAGTAATAGTCGATCATATGCAGAAGCCGCGATCGACGGCAAATCGGCATTCGCGCCTCGGGCGAGCCTGCTGGACGCCTGCGTCCCGCCTGCCTATGCTGGAACAACTCTGCCCAACTCTCGGGATGACAAGGCAAAACCATGGATGCCGGCCACCCTTACGTGCGCGATCTGGAGCGTAACACGGCGAACTACACGCCCCTGACACCCCTGACCTTCCTGGAACGCGCAGCCAGTATCTGGCCGGAGCGCACCGCCATCGTGCATGGCGCGATCCGCCGCAGCTGGACCGAGACATTTTCGCGGTGTCGCCGCCTCGCCGCCGCACTGAGCATCCGCGGCATCGGCGCCGGGGATACCGTGGCGATGCTGGCGGCCAATACGCCGGAGCTGTTCGAGGCCCATTTCGGCGTGCCGCTGGCCGGCGCCGTGCTCAACGCCATCAACACCCGGCTCGACGCCGAAGCGATCGCGTTCATCCTGAAGCATGGCGAGGCCAAGCTGCTGTTCACGGATCGCGAATTCGCGCAGACGGCGCGTCGTGCGATCGAACTCTTCGACAGCCCGCTGATCATTATCGATATCGACGACCCGGAATGGCGCGGCGGCGGTGATCTGCTCGGCGAATGCGACTACGAGGCGTTTCTGGCCGGCGCACCGGCCGAATTTCCCTGGCTGCTGCCGACCGACGAGTGGGACGCCATCGCCCTCAACTACACGTCAGGCACCACCGGCAACCCGAAGGGCGTCGTCTACCATCACCGCGGTGCCTACCTCAACGCGGTGTCCAACGCGCTGTCGTGGAATCTCGGCGATGCCCCGGTCTATCTCTGGACCCTGCCGATGTTCCACTGCAACGGCTGGTGTTTTCCCTGGACCATGGCGGTCAGCGCCGGGACCAGCGTCTGCCTGCGCCATGTCCGGGCCGAGCCGATCCTGGTACTGATCCGCGACGAGAAGGTCAGCCATTTCTGCGGCGCGCCGATCGTCCTCAATCTCCTCAACAATGCGCCCGCCGAACTCAAGGCCGGCATCAATCACAAGGTCAAGGTGATGACGGCGGGGGCGGCGCCACCCGCCGCGGTGATCGCCGGGATGGAAGCGATGGGCTGGACCGTGACCCATGTCTACGGCCTGACCGAGACCTACGGGCCCGTGATCGTCTGCGTCTGGCACGACCGCTGGAACACCCTGCCGCCGGCCGAGCAGGCGGCACTCAAATCCCGCCAGGGCGTGCGCAGTCCCATGTTGGAGGAGGTCATGGTCGCCGATCCCGCGACCTTGCAGCCGGTGCCGCGTGACGGCGTGACCATGGGCGAGATCTTCATGCGCGGGAATACCGTCATGAAGGGCTATCTCAAGAATCCGGCGGCGACCCGCCAGGCCTTCCAGGGCGGCTGGTTCCATACCGGCGACCTCGCGGTCTGGCACGCCGACGGCTATGTCGAGATCAAGGATCGCTCCAAAGACATCATCATCTCGGGCGGCGAGAACATCTCCAGCATCGAGGTCGAGGACGTCCTCTACCGCCATCCCGATGTCCTCGAAGCCGCCGTGGTCGCGCGTCCGGACGAGAAATGGGGCGAAACCCCTTGCGCCTTCGTCACGTTGAAGCCCGGTGCGACCGCGACCGAAGCAGCCCTGATCGCGTTCTGCCGCGACCACCTCGCCGGCTTCAAGCTGCCGCGTACCATCATATTCCAGGCGATCCCCAAGACCTCGACAGGCAAGATCCAGAAATACGTCCTGCGACAGCAGGCCAGCGCCCTCTAAGCCAGGGGCGCGGGAGTCAGGTCGACGCGGGTGCCGATCGGCCGAAATAATGGCCTTGCGTCATGCCGCAACCGAGCGCGCGCAGCAGGTCGCGCTGGACAGCGGTCTCGGCGTTCCGACGCCGGGTTCGGCCTGCGAAAATGACGGCGACTACTTTTCCATGATTTTCACTTCCTCCGCCATCGAACGAGATGTCGTCGTCCTCTCGAAACTCGGAGCCACCAGCCGGCGATTTTCGACGATAGCAATCGTGCTATTCCTTCCGCAGTGAGCCGGATCGATCTCTGAACACCGTCCGCCATCGGGGAGACGCAACGATGACGCCCGCCCTCGACGAAACGCCGAAGCCCGCAAGCGCGCCAACGCTGACGGCCCTGTTCATGGGTTTTCTCAGTGTCGGTCTGATGGGTTTCGGCGGCGTCTTGCCGCTTGCCAGACGCATGATCGTCGAAGAGAAGCGTTGGCTCGGTGCGGCCGAGTTCACCGAACGGCTGGCCCTGTGTCAGTTTCTCCCAGGTGGCAACGTCATCAATCTTTCGGTGGCGGTCGGGCTCGAGTTCCGCGGCTGGGGCGGCGCCGTCGTCGCCCTGCTGGGCCTGACGGCGGCACCGACCACACTGGCGGTTGCCCTCGGCGCTCTCTACGCCCGCAACGCCCACGACCCACGCGTGCAGCATCTCGTGGCCGGGCTCGCGGCGGCAGCGGCCGGCCTGCTGGTCGCGACTGCGCTGAAAATGCTGATCCCTTTGCGGGGCAACCTGAGGGCGCTGGCGGTGGTGGTCACCGGCTTCGCCGCGATCGCCCTGCTTCGCTTGCCCCTGCTGCCGGTGATGCTCACGCTGTTGCCGGCGAGCGTGTTGCTGATGCGGGGGAAGCCGTCGTGATCGCCCTGCTCCTGCTGCTCGGATTCGTCTTCGCGGAACTCTCGCTCCTGGCGTTCGGCGGTTGCAACAGCGTGCTACCGGAAATGCATCGTGTCGTCGTCGACCAGCATCACTGGATGTCGGCGAGCGAATTCACCACCCTGTTCGCCCTGGCTCAGGCGGCGCCCGGGCCCAATATGATGATCGTCCCGCTGATCGGTTGGCGGGTCGCCGGCGCGCCGGGTGCCCTGGTCTGCGCGATCGCGATGTTCGGGCCGCCCTCTCTGCTCACCGCCGTGACGCTGCGGCTGTGGCAGCGCTTCAGGGACCACCCGCTGCGGGTCGCCGCGCAGCGAGGGCTCGGACCGCTTACCGTCGGGCTGGTCGCGGCGAGCGCCTGGCTGATCACGCTCGGCACCGCGAAGACCCCGGCACTGCTCGCTGTCACGGCCGGCGTTGCCGCGACCGCGGCGACGACGCGCCTGCATCCGCTCTGGTTGCTCGGAACCGGGGCCGTACTCGGCCTCAGTGGCCTGCTGTCTTGAGTTCAGAGACGCAGCAGACGGGCGCGATCGGCGCGGGCGGCCGCCTCGGCCAGCACCGGCAGGAACCGGGAGCGCAGGGTCTCCGGGTCGACCTGGGCGGCATGGGCGCTGATATTGAGCGCGGCATCGACGAGACCGCTGCGGTCGTGGACCGGTACCGCGATCGAACGCAGCCCGCCTTCGAGTTCCTCGTCGGCAATCGCGAAGCCCTGGTCGCGGACCACGTCGAGCCGGGTCATCAGGGCACCGACGGAAGTCAGGGTCTTGTCGGTGAAACGCTCGAGATTCGCCGTCTCGAGATAGCGCGCAAGCGCCGGCGCCGCCAATCCGGCCAACAGGACCTGGCCCATCGACGTCGCGTGGGCCGGCAGCCGCGTGCCAATATCGACGCGGATGGAAAGAATGCGGCGGTTCGTGGCGGAACGGGCGACATAGACGACGTCCTGGCCATCGAGCACGGCCGCCGAGCAGGATTCACCGAGCGCCGCGGTGACCTCGGCGAGGTAGGGCTGGATCGCCTCCCAGACGCTGAGCGCGGCGAAATAGGCGTAGCCGATCTCCATCACCGCGGCGGTCAGCTCGAAATGCTTGCCGTCCGAGCGCGCATAACCCATCGCCTCCAGGGTCAGGAGGAAGCGCCGGGCGGCCGCCCGGGTCATTCCCGTGCGCTCGGCGACCTCGGTCAGGGTCTGTCGCGGCGTATCGGCGGTGAAGGATCGGATCACCGAGATGCCGCGCGCGAACGAGGCGACGAATTCAGGCGAGTCCGGCTTTATCATCTGGCGCTTTCGCTGATCGAGTTCGATATACGAACAAATATCCTTTATTCCCATATCGGTACTTAGACAAAGGCAGTGGCGACCGCATCAGTCGTAGGTAGTTTCCGAGGGTGGCGTTTATGTCGCAGGAGCCCTAACTCGGTCTCCGCTGGAATTCCTGGTGTCTCCCTCCGGTGGGCCAATGGACTAAGGAAATTTCGGGCGCCAATGTCTTCTCTGCGTATCCTCATTGTGGAAGACGACGCCCTCATCGGCGAACTGGTCGGCGAGATGCTCGAAGAGATGGGCCACGTGATCTGCACCATTGTAACGAGTGAGGCCGCCGCTGTTCGTGCTGCTGGCGAACATCGACCCGACCTGATGATTGTCGACGCTCGGCTCGGTGAGGGCAGCGGCATCGACGCGGTCGCCTCCATCCTGAAATCGGGCTTCATCCCCCATGTGTTCGTCAGCGGCAACATCGCAAAGGTCCGGGCGCTGCGCCCCGATTCGATACTTCTGGAAAAGCCGTTCCACGAGCCAGAATTGGCCACTGCCATCGCTCAGGCGATGATGCTGGCGCCGCCGACACCGCTCTCGTGACGATGTCGAAGCTATCGGAGGAGGTGCTGCTGAAAGCCGGCGCCCTGCAGCACGCCATCCTCAACAGCGCGAATTTCTCGAGCATCGCGACCGATGCTACCGGCGTCATCCAGATCTTCAACATCGGCGCCGAACGTATGCTCGGCTACACCGCCGCCGACGTGATGAACACGA
>CAIUCF010000567.1 GCA_903897565.1 uncultured Rhodospirillales bacterium
GCGAACGGACCCGCACGCTAGCACCAGTTGCGACTCGTTCGCGCGCAAATTTTGCGATGCTCTCCCGATCGAGTTCGAATTTTTCTACTATCGAAGAATATTTGGGGCGAGCGCGAAAACCGCGTGCTAGGGTTTGGCCAACGACCATAAGGTCGAACAAAAGAACACGAGCCCCGGAGGGACGCTTCCATGACCCAGGCGCCACGCCGCTTCACCCCCGTCGCCCGCAAGCAGAACCCGATGCTGGCGAGCCGCAACAAGATGAAGCTCGGGCTGTTCGGCATCAATGCCGATTGCGGCTGCGCCATCACCACGGCGCCGGAGCGCCACATGGGCGACGACTGGGCGACAATGATGGAGGTGTGCAAGACCGCTGACCGCGCCGGTTTCGAATCGCTGATCCCGGTCGGGCGCTGGCGCGGCTTCGGCGGCGAGAGCGACTTCAACGGCATCGCGTTCGAGACCTATACCTGGGCCGCCGGTCTGGCTGCCGTCACCGAGCAGATCGCCGTCGTCACGACCTCCCATGTCCCGACCGTGCATCCGCTGTTCGCCGCCAAGCAGGCGGCCACCATCGACCACATCAGCGGCGGCCGCTTCGGCCTCAACATCATCTGCGGCTGGTTCGGCCCGGAGATGAAGATGTTCGGCGGCACCATGATGGAGCACGAGACCCGCTACGCTTACGCCGACCAGTGGATCGAGATCGTCCAGAAGGCCTGGAACGATCCCGGCTATTTCGACTACAAGAGCGATTTCTTCAACCTCACCCAGGCCTTCTCCGAGCCCAAGCCGCTCAACCGCCCGGTCTTGATCAACGCCGGCGGCTCGCCGCGCGGCAAGCGCTACTGCGCCCAGCATTGCGACGTCGCCTTCGTCATCCTCAACCAGTCCGACCCCGACACCACGCGCAAGCAGATCCAGTCCTATCGCGACAACGCCGCCGAGTTCGGCAAGGACATCCAGATCTGGTGCTATTCCTACGTCGTCCAGCGCGACAGCCTCGCCGAGGCCAACAGGTATCTCGACTATTACGTCAACCAGATGGGCGACGACGTCGCCTGCAACAACATCACCGACCAGGTCGGCATCCAGACCGGCATCTTCACGCCGGAGGAAGCCGAGCGCTTCCGCTTCCACTTCAAGGCCGGCTGGGCCGGCATCCCCCTGGTCGGCACCCCGGAGATGATCGTCGAGCAATTCCAGACCTACTCCGATCTTGGCGTCGACGGGATTTGCCTGAGCTGGCTCGACTATCAGAGCGGCATCGACGATTTCATCGCCGGCGTCCTGCCGCTGATGGAACAGGCGGGCCTGCGCGAGAAATATATCCCCCGGATCGACTGAGGGCCGCTATCCTGCCGCCATCTATGGCAGTGGATGGGACCCGCATGAGTTACCCGCTGGACGGCGTCACCGTCATCGATCTGAGCCAGATCTACAACGGTCCCTACGCCACATATCTGATGGCGCTGGCCGGGGCGCGGGTGATCAAGATCGAGCCGCCGGGCGGGGAATCTCTGCGCCGGCGCGGCGTCGTCGGCGGCGCGGCGCTGCCCTTCGCGATGCTCAACGGCAACAAGGAATCCGTCGTCCTCGACCTCAAATCGCCCGCGGGCAAGCAGGCCTTGCGCGATCTCGTCAAGACGGCTGACGTCCTGGTCGAGAACTTCGCGCCGGGGGTGATGGACCGGCTCGA
>CAIUCF010000568.1 GCA_903897565.1 uncultured Rhodospirillales bacterium
CGAAGCCTGCCGCGGATGTCTGCAGCGTGTCGAGAGCGCAACGGATCTTGTCGAGCTGGCCCTTCTCCCAATCCGGCCATTTCAGGGCTTCCGGGCGGGCGACGCGCTCGTAGCGGGTCAGCAGCGCCGCGTCGAGCAGACCGTCGGCGAGCGACTGTTCGACCAGAGCTTTCCAGCGTGCCGGACCGGCTTTGGGGAACAGCGACCCGCCGGCCAGGGCGTCGAGATATTCGCAGATCACGCGGCTGTCATAGAGCACGGTGCCGTCATCGGCGATGAAGGTCGGGACCTGGCCGAGCGGGTTGTTGGCGATGATCGAGCCGTCGCGGTTCACGGGATGGGCGGCGGCGGGGAGTTTCTCGATCCTGGCGTCGAGGCCGAGTTCGATGGCGCAGATCATGACCTTGCGGACGAAGGGCGAGGCGGCGGAGTAATGGATTTTCACGGGGTTTATCCTCGTTTGTACGGGTGGCGGTATCCTAGACGAGTCCGAGGGATCGCAGCGCTTTGTCTTTCGCCCAGTCCTGCGTCGGTACACCGCTGCGGACCCATTTGTCGAGCGCCGGGTCGAAGGCGCCCATGTCGCGCATCTCGAGCCAGATCCGCAGCATCAGCCGTTTATGGCCCGCCCCGTCCTTGAACGCCGTGCGGTAATGCATGGCGACGTAGTTGTTGAGGTATTGGATGTCGCCGGGCTCGAGCGGCATGTCGAGCCGCATGTCGGGATCGGTGCCCATCGCCTCGATATAGGCGACGGCGGCGGCCTGCAGCGGCGTCAGCGGGATCCCCCGCTTGGTGGCGCCGCCACGGATTTTCGGGCCGTGAAACCATGAGCGCAAGATGCCGCCGCAATAGCTGAAGACCGGGACGGGGACATCGGTGACCTCGTCGATCTGGCCGGTCGGCCCTTCGCCGCGCAGATCGTGGTAGAAGCCTTCGTAGAGTGGTTCGAGATATTCGGGATGCTCGTTCAGCATGCGGTTATGGATGGCCATCGTACTGACCACCACGCTCTCGCCGCCCTCCATGGCACGGTCGACGCAGAGCAAGCCGACGATGTCGGACATGTCGGCATGCGGGGGTTGGCCCTTCGCGGTGACATAGAGCCGGAGGTTGGGATCGTCGAGATTGGTCGGGTTGATGTCGGCGATGTGCTGGATCACCGTGCCCTTGGCGTCCTGCGAGATCACCCTGCCGAGATGGATCGACAAGCCCCAGTAGATCGTCGTCAGGTCCTCGATACTGTAGCGGTCGACCTCGAGCCCGCGGACGAGGACGAAACCGTGGCCGGTCTTGAGCTCTTGCTCCATCGCGGCGATCCGAGGCGCGAGCGTCGGCAGGGGAAAATCCTCCGGGCGCAGGACTTCGCGTGGCAGGCCCGACTGGCGGACGACGCGCAAGGCGAGGTCTAACTCCTCCAGCTCATCCCGGGTAAGCCGGATGATCCAGTCGTCGGTGTGTCGCAGCTCGGCGCCGGTCCAGGCCATTCGCGGCGGCAGGGGTTGCTGTAAGATTTCCATCTCCCAGGCTCCTCTTCTTAGTGTTGTTGCGGGACGGCGTCTGCTACGCCGCCTTCCGTTCAGTGGTGCTTTTTTTCAGTCATGGCCGGCGACCGCACGCGGCCGGTAGGGTGCTTCGAGGATAGCCACTTCCTCATCGGAAAGCTTCAGGGCGATCCCGGCCAGCGCATCGTCGAGATGATGGGGCTTGGAGGCGCCGATGATCGGCGACGTTATCCCCGGACGGCTCGCGACCCAGGCTATGGCGATCTGGGCCGGGGGCACACCGCGTGCCGCCGCGACCTTGGCCACCGCGTCGATGATCGCGTCCTCTTCCGGGCGGTGATCATAGAGCTGGGTCATGTAGGCGTCGGTGCCGGCACGATGGGTCTGGGCCTTGCGCGAGCCGGCCAGAACGCCTCGGGCCAGCGGCGACCACGGCGTCACGCCGATGCCCTCGGCGCGGCACAGCGGCAGCATCTCGCGCTCCTCCTCGCGATAGATAAGGTTGTAGTGGTTCTGCATCGACACGAATTTGGTAAGCCCGAGCCGTTCCTGCATGCCGAGCATCTTCATGAACTGCCAGGACGCCATCGACGAGGCGCCGATGTAGCGCGCCTTGCCGGCGCGGACGACGTCGTCGAGAGCCACGATCGTCTCCTCGATCGGCGTGTCGGGATCGAAGCGGTGGATGATGTAGAGGTCGATATAATCGGTGCCGAGGCGCTTCAGCGAGGCGTCGATACTGGCCATGATGTGCTTGCGCGACAGCCCGCGGTCATTGGGCCGGCGGCTCATGGTCTGGCATACCTTGGTGGCGATGACGAGATCGTCGCGCTTGGCGAAGTCGCGAACGGCGCGGCCGAGGATCTCTTCGCTGACGCCGATCGAATAGACATCGGCGGTGTCGAAGAAGTTGATCCCGCTCTCGAACGCCTTCTGCAGGAAGGGGCGGCCTTCCTCCTCTTCGAGCACCCAGTCGCGCCAGCGCTTGGTGCCATAGGTCATGCAGCCGAAGCACAGGCGGGAGACCTTCATCCCGGTCGATCCTAGACGCACATAGTCCATGTCGGTTTTCCTTCTGCAGAGGAGTGGCTCGGTATCATACCCGGCTGTTGGTCGTGTGTCCCTTCCTCCCCCATTGAGGAGGAGGGGATCGAATCGAACTCACGCCGCGGCGAAATCGCCATCGGTGCTCGCGGACAGTGCCTTCCAGCGATCGAGTTCGGTCTGTAACGCCGTGATCTTGGTTTGCGCGATCTCGGCGGCGTCGGAGCCGGCGACGAAGCGCAAGGGCGGCTTCGCTTCGTTGGCGAGTTGGACGAAGACGCCGGCCAGTTTGACCGGGTCGCCCGCTTGCCGGCCGTTGCGCTGTGTATAGAAGCTACGCAGCTGCGCCGAGGCTTCGGCATAATCGGCGACCGGGTGTTCGGCGAACCGCGCCGAATCTGCCGACAGGAACTCGGTGCGGAAGAAACCGGGCTCGATGATGGTGACGAAGATGCCGAAGCCCTCGACCTCCTTGGCAACGGCTTCAGAGAAGCCTTCGAGCGCGTGCTTGCTGGCGCAGTAGAGGCTGCCGCCGAGGCTGCCGCGAA
>CAIUCF010000569.1 GCA_903897565.1 uncultured Rhodospirillales bacterium
GCTGCCGCTCAATCTGCTGTTCGAACGCTTCCTCAATCCCGAACGCGTCTCGAAGCCCGACTTCGATATCGACTTCTGCCAGGAGCGGCGCGAGGAGGTCATCGAATACGTCCAGGAAAAATACGGCCGCGACCGCGTCGCGCAGATCATCACCTTCGGTAAGCTGCAGGCCCGTGCCGTGCTGCGCGACGTCGGCCGGGTGCTGGAGATGCCGTTCGGCCAGGTCGACCGCATCTGCAAGCTGGTGCCCAACAACCCCGCCAATCCGGTGACCCTGGAACAGGCGATCGACGGCGATCCGGCGCTGCAGGCGCTGCGCGACGGCGACGAGGCGGTGGCCCGCCTGATGACGATCGGCCTCAAACTCGAAGGCCTCTATCGCCACGCCTCGACCCATGCCGCCGGTGTCGTCATCGGCGATCGCCCGCTCGACCGCCTGGTGCCGCTGTATCGCGACCCGGCCTCGACGATGCCGGTCACCCAGTTCAACATGAAATATGTCGAGGACGCCGGGCTGGTGAAGTTCGACTTCCTCGGCCTCAAGACCCTGACCGTGATCGACCGCGCGGTGCGGATGATCAAGGGGCAGGGCACGCCGATCGATCTGGAGCGCATCCCGCTCGACGATACCGCGACCTACGAGATGCTGGCGCGCGGCGACACCGTCGGCGTGTTCCAGCTCGAAGGTCAGGGCATGCGCGACGCGCTGAAGAAGCTGCAGCCCGACCGCTTCGAGGACATCGTCGCGGTGGTCGCGCTGTATCGCCCCGGTCCGATGGAAAACATCCCGGCCTATATCGACATCAAGCATGGGCGTCAGCAGCCGGATTACCTGCATCCCTCGCTGGAGCCGATCCTGGTCGAGACCTACGGCATCATGATCTACCAGGAACAGGTCATGCAGATCGCCCAGGTGCTGTCGGGCTATTCGCTCGGCGGCGCCGATCTGCTGCGCAGTGCCATGGGCAAGAAGATCAAGGCCGAGATGGACGCCCAGCGCGCGCTGTTCGTCGAAGGCGCGGAGAAGAACGGCGTCGAGCCTAAGCTCGCCGATATGATCTTCGATCACGTGGCCAAATTCGCCGGCTACGGCTTCAACAAATCGCACGCCGCCGCCTACGCGCTGGTCGCCTACCAGACCGCCTATCTCAAGGCCAATTACCCGATCGAGTTCATGGCCGCCTCGATGAGCCTCGATCTGACGCGCACCGACAAGCTCAACGTCTTCCGCCAGGAACTGGTGCGGATGGGCGTCAAGCTGCTGCCGCCCGACCTCAACCGCTCCTTCGTCGAATTCGCGGTCGAGGCGACGCCGGAGGGCAAGGCCGTGCGCTATGCCCTGGCCGCGGTCAAGGGCGTCGGCGTCCAGGCCATGGACGCGATCGTCAGGGAACGCCTGCGCGGCGGCCCGTATAAGGATCTGTTCGATCTCGGCGAGCGCCTCGACACCAAGCAGTTCAACAAACGGCAGTTCGAAAACCTCGCCAAGGCCGGCGGCTTCGACAGTCTCAACCGCAACCGGGCCCAGAGCTTCGCTGCGGCCGAAATCGTGCTGCGCCACGCCTCGCTCGCCGCTTCCGAGAAGGGCAGCGACCAGATCGGGCTGTTCGGCGCCGGCGGCATGGCGGTCAAGAAGCCGAGCCTGCCGTCGGTGTCGGAATGGGCGCCGGTCGATCGCCTGCAGCAGGAATTCGAGGCGATCGGCTTCTATCTCTCGGCCCATCCGCTCGATCCCTACGCCGTCGCCTTGAAGCGCCTGGGCGTCGTCACCTCGGCGGCGCTGGCCGGCCATGTCGCGCGCGGCACGCCCGGCCGGGTCAAGCTCGCCGGCATCGTGCTGTCGCGCAAGGAGCGGACCTCGGCACGCGGCAGCAAGTTCGCCTTCGTCCAGATGTCGGATCTGACCGGCATCTTCGAAGTCATGATCTTCTCCGAGACCCTGGCGCAGTGCCGCGCCTTGCTCGACAGCGGCCAGCCGTTGCTGGTGCAGGTCGACGCCAAGGCCGAGGGCGAGGATAATCTGCGGCTCACCGGGCAGAGTTTCGAGAGCCTGAACAATGCCGCCGATTCGATCGTCTCCGGCCTGCGCATCGAGGTCGGCGATCTGGCCGCGATCAAGGCGCTGGAACAGGTCTGTGCCCAGGAGCTGCAGTCGGGCAATCGCGGCAAATCCCGGCTGCGGCTGGTGATGCCGATCGACGGCCGCGAGGTCGA
>CAIUCF010000570.1 GCA_903897565.1 uncultured Rhodospirillales bacterium
AACAGGATGTCCCAGATAGGCATCCGCCTCGGCGCGCGAAGCGATGCCATAAAACCGAGCCGCCTCGCTGTGACCGAGCCCGCGCAGTTGCGGAAACACGAACCACATCCAATGGGTGACCTTCCGGCCCTGCCGCAATTCGTTCTGGACCTGACTCATGATGGGTTCTTGCGCCCGCACGAAGCGATCGAGGTCGAAGTCCATGGCCGGATCTCCTGTGATGGTTTGGGGCGGCGTCACTGTTTCTCGACGAGAGATCCTAATTCAGCCTGGTTCTGCAAATGGACGAGAAAAGGACGATGGAAACAAGAAATGGTTCATCTGCGTCTATATGGGTTTAATTTCGAAGTATAATTTCCCCGTCTCTGATCGGGATTCGGAGACGGAACGATCGCCAACTTCATTTGTTGGAACGGAGCAACGACCGCTAACTGGAGATGCTCCGATGTCAAAACGCGAACATGATATTTCAGTTCTGAACGATCTCATCGAGGTGACGCTCGACAGCGCCCATGGCTATACCGACGCCGTTCACGACGTCGCCAACCCGCATTTCAAGACGCTGTTCGGCAAGCGTGGCGTCGAGCGCAAACAGATCGCGGCGACCCTGCAAACCGAGGTGCGGCGACTGCTCGGCGGCGACCCGGCGCAATCAGGGACGGTGCTCGGCAAGATCCATCGCGAGTTCATGAACCTCAAGGCTGCGATTTCCGGCAGCGATGCCGGGATCGTCGCCTCGGTCGAGGCCGGCGAGGATCATATCAAGAAGCAATATGATAAGGCTCTGCAGGATCTGGCAATCTCGTCACCCGTTCGCGAGATCATCCAGGCCGCCTATGGCTCGGTGGTCGACGGCCACAATGAAATGCGCGACCTGAAGCGGCTCATTCAAGACTGAGGCTCGACGTCCGGTCCGCCCGCTTTCCAGCCATATTCTCAAACCATACCTCCTCAAAGGTGCATCATGGCGACCAAACGCGTTCTGCTGGCACTCACGGTAACGGCACTGCTCGGCGTTGCCCCGCTTCTCGGCGCGTGTCACACCACTGCCGGGGCCGGCGAAGATATCTCGAAGACCGGACAGGCGATCAAGAACTCGGCCCAGCAAAATACGCCTTGAGGCCATTGGCCCGGCGATCGCCGGGCCTGAAAGGGCCGCTGGAGGACCTTGCCCGCAAGGGCGGGGCGTTGGGGAAGCCAGCGCCACGGCCGTGCTATTCCTAGCCGGATTTGTCGCTCCGGAGCAAAGCTCTGGACGCCGTCAGACGTTCAGACCGTACGCGAGGGGATGCGAGTGGCGGGTCGGTCTGCGCGGCCCTTGCCGCTCGGCATGACCGACATATTCGCCCCGATGATCCGCAGCGCTGCTTCCGGGTCGAGAAACTCGACCATCCCGTCGAGGATCTGCAGGATTCCCTGCTGGCGCAAGCCGCGAAGGACGCGACTGATATGGACGTTCGTCACGCCCAGCGCGTCGCAGAGATGGGTCTGTGTCAACGGCAGTGCAAAATGCTCACCCGGCCGTGCCGGCAGGCGGTGGTTGAGTCGCGTGAAAAGCGAGACGACCAGAGCGACGAGTCCGTCGAGCGCGTCGCGCCGAGCCAACAGCGTCTGGTGTTCGATCAGGCGCGCACGCTGCATCGCCTGGCTTGCGGCAACGCGGTTGAACAGGGGGGGGGATTTCGGCCATGCCTCGGCGAGGCGTAGTTTTGGAATTGCGCAGAGTTCCGTATCGGTGATCGCTTCCGCCGCGTATCCGGACCGGCTGTCGGCCAGGCACCAATCCGCGAGCAAATCGCCGGGGAGAACGAAGTCGATATTGTGTCGCATGCCATCAGGCAGAATCTTGCTTAGCACGACCCAACCAGACAGCACGATATAGGCGTCGCTCTCGATATCGCCCTGCCGAAAGATCGTCGCGCCGGCTTTGAACCCCCGTGACGCGGCGCGCAACGGCGGCTGCTGGCGCCCGCCTGACTCTCCCCGCAACACGCAGCCTTCTTCCTGCTCGAGCCGACAGATGCTGCAGCGATCGAGGGCTCCATTCGGTATTCCCGGCTCAACAGTCATCGCGCCCTCCTGACGACGCCGCTCGGTCGACCTTCCGCCGTCATGGACTCGCGCGCTCCATTTGGTAATGCGGCGACGATGACGCAGGATTATCTAACCGGGCCGAAGCATCGGGGCGCAGGCTCGGATTATACTTGGGCAGTTCCACCTATCGCGATCGCAGTACCCATCGCACGCGGTGCGGGGCAGGAGACCGACGCAACCCGACGAATGCCGGATCGCGCCGATCGCCGGGCACTACTCGGTCGCGAGGACGTAATCGATCAGCTGTTCGGCGTCCTGCTCGCTGACGGGCGCCCGAAACGTGGCGGGAGGCATCTTCCGCGTCCCCCAGTGGTGGGGCACGCCCTTGATCCCGGTGCCCTTGGTGACGACGCGGATCAGCATCGGCCGGGCGTTCTCGAGGCCCTGGAAGCGCTTCGCGATATCGTGAAACGAGGGGCCGATCGAATCGCCGTTCGTCTTGTGGCACTCGAAGCAGCCTTTGGCTTTTGCCAGGTCCGCTGCGTCGCCGGCGAAGGCCTGGCCGCCGAACAACATGGCCACGACAACTGCCCATGCCAGAGGTTTCACGAATCCAGGCAAAGTCACCTCATCGATCGTGACGTGATCGGTGAACAGTCTCGTATATGGCGTTTGCATGTCTGCTTGCATGATCGCTTCTCCTCTGGATGGTCGCGTTGCGGAAATGAGCTGCGCTTGCCAGAGCAGGGAGGACTTGTCGGCATTCCTCGAAAAGCCCCTCAGGCCTGGCACGGATCCGATCTCGGACCTGTTGGTGTGAGGATTCGCAGCTTCGCGACGATGCCGCCTTAATCGTGGTTAAGGCCGTGGCCGATTTGGGATGCGCTGCGGCCTGCGGTCACAATCGGCCATCGACGGCGACGTCGAAGGTGAACACGCCCTCGACGCTGTCGTCGCCGCTCGGCTGGAAGATTTCCGGGTGCCGCAAGGTCCGCACGGCGTCGTGATACCCGGCGCTCCAGTGATCGGTCATCATGAGGTGGGAAAATTCGAAATCCTTGATCGAACCCTCGAGATGTTTGGCGTGATAAATCAGTTGGATGATATTGAAGCTCTTTTTCCGGGACTGATGTTCGAGCACCTTGGCGGCCGGGATTTCGCGCAGCGCCGGCGGTAGCCCGGCGAGCAGATCCGCCACCGCGTTTCGGAGCCGCTGGGCCTTCTTGAACTCATCGCTGCTGGCGCGCGTCCTGCTCGAATACTGGATCTCCTTCTGGCGGGTGATCGCCTCGGCCAGATTGTTGGGCGCGTCGCCGCGGGCGCTCCAGAGGTCGACCTGGAAGATCAGGGTGTCTTTCTGCGGTTCGCTCGCCACGACCCATTGCAGCGGGGTGTTGGAGACGATGCCGCCGTCCCAGTAAAGCTCGCCATCGACCTCGACCGGCGGGAAGCCCGGCGGCAGCGCCGCGCTCGCCAGGATGTGGTCGGTGCGGATGACGTCGGTCAGGGTGTCGAAATAAATGAAATTGCCGCTCCGGATGTTGACGGCGCCGATGCTGAGGCGGGTCTCGCCGCTGTTTAGCCTTCCGAAATCGACCAGGCGCTTCAGCGTCTCGGCCAGGGGCGACATATCGTAGAAACTGGTCGCCCCGTCGCCATCGGCGGGGCGAGCCCAGGGCGGGACCATCCGGGGCGTGTAGAGGCCTGGGACACCCAGTGTCGCTGCGGACAAGGCGCTGAGGTGATTGAGCCACGCCTGACCTATCTCGGTGCGGGCCTCCGCGGTCAAACTGTCGAGGCAGCTCAGGGGAGGGCTCTGGGCGGTCACTTCCTGCCAGAACTGCCGGATCTTGGCGACCCGTTCCGCCGGCTTATTCCCGGCGATCAGCGCTGCGTTGATCGCGCCGATCGAAATCCCGGCTACCCAGGTCGGGTGGAGAGCCGCCTCGGCCAAGGCTTGATAGACGCCGCCCTGGTAGGAGCCGAGCGCGCCGCCGCCCTGAAGCACGAGCGCGATCTCCTCGAATGGCGGAGGGTCGAGATTCAGATGGGATTTCAGGAATGGCCGAATATCGGCCTGCGGCTTCACGGCAGGAAGGGTGGTGCGTCGTGCGTCGGACCGATGTCGGGGCATTGTCTGCTTTCGCGTATTTCGGATGGGTAAAGACCCCAGCGCCGATGGCGTGCGCCGTCGCTATCCGGAGCAAATGGGTAGGGAGCCGGGGTGTCAGCAATAGATGCCGATTCGTCCCTGGGCCTCTCGCTCTCGAATGAAGGCGCGGATCGCGGGAAGGATCGCCGTGCGCCAGCTATGTCCGTGGAACAGGCCGAAATGGCCGATGCCGTCCTGGCGGAGGTGATTACGGTCCGCGGCCCGGATCGACGAGCAGAGAGCGTGGGCGATTTCGGTCTGACCGGGCGCCGCGATGTCGTCCTGTTCGCCTTCGATCGTGAAGAGACCCATCTCGGTGATGGTTGACGGGTCGACGGGGAGACCCCGCCAGCGGAGGTGGCCCGTCGCCAGCGTGCGGGCGTGAAATACCGTCTCGATTGTATCGAGGAAGAACTCGCCAGGGACCGCGACCGGCGACAGTAGCGCCTCGAGAAATGGATGACCCTTTGGGTCACGCCCGTCATCGACCATCAGCTTTTGGAACAACTCGCCCCGTTCGATGACATGCCGCCCGAGATAGGCGAGGAGCATCGTCTCCTGAAGGGATGCGGCGTAGACGGACCGACCCGCTCCCGCGAAGGCCTCCGGGACCATCGACAAGACGTTGGCTTCGAACCAGTCCGGGTGATGGCCCAGGATGAGCAGGTCGATGCGGCTCGGATTGAGGCGGGTGTCAAGTTTTGCGCCGAGCAACGTCAGCGAGACCGGTCGCGCGTCATCGGCCGAAGCGGCGAGAACCGCAGCCGCGGCCAGCGCCGGCAGCCCGGACTGGCATAGGGCGATCAAATGCGTGCCGGGCCCGAGCACCTGAAGTGAGTCGACGACGGCGGTGATATTGTCTTCGAGGCGAAAGGCTCCGCTTTCGGCGGCGATCTCCGTGGGATCAGTCCAGGTGAGGACGTGAACATCGAAATCGTCGAGCAGTCCCATCAGCATATCGTGCAGCAGCTGCGGCCGGACGCCGGAGAGCGGAGCGATGACGAGGACCCGCGGCGCCGACCCGCATCCTGGCCGAACCAGGCGGATCAGCGAATAGAAGGGGGTGCGCGCGCGCACGACCTCTCGCACCGGGAGCAGCCGACCGTGCAGATTTATGTGCGTCGAGACGACCCGCTGCGGCGGTTGTGAGGCCCATGTCCCCGCATTGGCCTCGGCTGTCATGGCCATGATCATCAGCGCGCCCTCCACGAGAGGCGCGACCGGCGTCCTGAACCCTTCGTCGCGCCATGAACTCGAGCGACATTACGGCCGGGCCGAATGCCGGCGCCTTAACCCATGTGCAGGGGCTCGACGCCGGACTGCGACGTCAGGTCAGGCGCGTCCGCGGGATCTGCGACAGGCGTTCACGCAGATCGGCTTCGCCGAGCTTGCACAGATCCTTGTGGTATTCCCCGACGAGTTTCGTCTGCGCGCGGCCGTTCAGGCCCGACTTGATCGCCGTCGCGATTTTTGCCGGCGCGACCAAGACGAGTTCGCCGAACGCGGAATCCGACGTGGGGTCATTGATGACCTCGGCGACGGCGGTCGCAAAATCCAGCTTCGCCTTTTGGTGGCGATCGACCCGGGGCTCGATGGCATGACGCGTGGCGCCGACGCTTTCGACGCCGCGTCCGGGGCGCTCGCCGCCAAGATCATGGCTGTCGAGAGACGCGGAGATGGAATCCAGCGCGGAGATCGGCGCGTATCCGGCCGGGCCGTGGGCCATGATCCGGGCATGGCCGCCATCGGCGATGACGAACCAGGTAATGGTGTTCGAACTCATTCGCGGTCTCCTGTGAGTCAAGTTTCAGCGGGCGACGCCCGATCTGCCATCGTGTCCTGATCCAATGGATTGCGATCGTACGCTTTCTTCGAGTGTCACTCGCTCCCGTATGCGCGCGGCCCCGATCATGCGCCTTAATCTCGATCAATGCGCTGTTTCGAATCCCTTTGCCTTATATCGGCACCGTTGGCACGGTCGGGCCTGACCCGTGGTGGGGCCCGCTGCCAGCAGCCGTTTGCATCTCCAGCGGAGAGCCAAGTGATGTCGTTCGCAAAACAGGCCGGCGTCGATCCCGGCGGCGTAGAGATCCCTCCCCTCTCCGATCTCGCCGGATTCGGGACCCGCGGCGCTGCCTCGCTCGCGCGGGCCGGGGAGATTGTTGCGCGTACCACGACGACTGTGTGGCAGAAGCAGGCTGACTTTATCCGGCATGAGACGACCGCGGCGGTGACCGGCCTCGCTGCCACCGCGGCGCAGGGCGATCCGGCCGAGATCGCGTCCTTCTGGGTCGAGCGTACGCGCCTCGGAGTCGAGACGGCGATCCGCGACGCCCGCGAGATCAACGATGTACTCCGCCGGGGCTGTTGGGAAATGCTGTCGCTCTATGCCGGGCTTTGGGTGCCAAACGGCGGGCAGCGGGAGAAATGACGACTAAACGGCCTCCGCGGCCGCTCGCCGCGACGGCACCGTCGGGCACCGCCGGTAAGTCCGCAGGCAGTGGCGGCCGGGCGCCGCGTGGTTCTTCAGTCGAGGAGGTGATTGCGTTGCCGGCGAAGGCTCCCGTCGGCCGTCCCGCACCGGACCTGCCCAATTTCCGGACCTTCGATCGTGCGCTCAAAGCCATGCACGGGCGGTTGACGCAAGGTGTCTCGCCGGCGGTGATCCTGGATGCCTGGCGCGACTGGGTGCTCCATCTCGCCAATGCCCCCGGGCGTCGCACGGAACTCGCGATGGCGGCCGGCGTCGAGATGTTCCGTTTCCTGCTCTGGCTGCCGCGCGCGATGGCCGGGGAGCGAGCCGAGAATCCGACCCCGGGAGACGGCCGTTTCGCGGAAACGGCCTGGTCGGGCTGGCCCTTCAACGCGATCGCCCGTTCCTACCAGATCGGCGAGGCGTGGTGGTTGAGTACGGCCCGCGACATCCCCGGGCTCACCCGTCGCAACGAGGCCGAGATCGCCTTCCTGATGCGCCAGATGGCCGATCTGGTTTCGCCGTCGAATCTGCCTTGGCTCAATCCCGTCATCCTCGCGCGAACGCGCGACGAATGCGGCGGCAATCTGCGCCGTGGGGCAGGGTACCTCGCCGAAGATATCGATCGGCAGCTGAGCGGCGCGCCACCGGCGGGCGTGGAGGCGTTCGAGATCGGCCGCGACGTGGCGGTCACCCCGGGCTGCGTCGTGTTCCGAAACGAGCTGATGGAGCTCATCCAGTACCGCCCGACGATGTCCACAGTATACCCGGAGCCGATCCTGATCGTGCCGGCCTGGATCATGAAATATTACATCCTCGATCTGACCCCCGAGGACTCCCTGGCGCGCTGGCTGGTCGCGCAGGGCCATACCGTGTTCATGATCTCGTGGAAGAACCCCGAGGCGAGCGATCGCGATATCGGTCTCGACGATTATCGTCGCAAGGGCGTCATGGCCGCGCTCGAGGTGATCACCCTGATCATGCCGGATCGCCGGGTCCATGCCTGCGGCTATTGCCTCGGCGGCACCATCCTCACCATCGCCGCGGCGACAATGGCGCGTGACCATGATCACCGCCTCGCCAGCGTCACCCTGCTCGCCGCGCAGACCGATTTCGCCGAGGCCGGGGAGTTGATGCTGTTCATCGACGAGCATCAGGTCGACCTGCTCGAGGCCATGATGTGGGATCAGGGCTACCTCAGCACCCGGCAGATGTCCGGCGCCTTTCAGGCGCTGCGGTCCAATGATTTGATCTGGTCGCGGATCATCCGGACCTACTTCCTCGGCGAGCGCGAGGCGGTGACCGATCTGATGGCGTGGAACGCCGACCAGACGCGGATGCCGGCGCGGATGCATGGCGAGTATCTGCGCGGGCTGTTCCTCGAGAATCGCTTGTCCGCGGGCCGCTTCGCGGTCGAAGGGCGGGTCGTTGCCATCCGCGACATCGCCGCGCCGATCTTCGCGCTCGGCACCCGTCGGGATCACATTGCGCCCTGGCGCTCGGTCTACAAGATCGCGCTGTTCGCTGATACCGACGTGACCTTCGCGCTGGTCTCGGGTGGACATAATGTCGGGATCGTCAATCCGCCCGTCCGCCAGACCGGCTCGTTTCAGATGCGGACGCGCCACCATGGCGACCGGTACGTCGATCCCGACACCTGGGAGGCGGGTGCGCCACACCACGACGGTTCCTGGTGGCCGGCTTGGGAGCGATGGCTGCGCGATCAGGGCACCGGCGAAACCGTCACGCCGCCCGAGCTCGGCGCAGTCGAGAAAGACCTGCCGGTGCTGGGGGAGGCGCCCGGGAGCTATGTCCGCGCGCCATGACGACCGGCGGGGCTTGCCGGCGCTCCACCTGGCGTCGGTTCGATGGGGGAGGGCGGGCAGATTTTGAGGCTATTGATGATGGCACCGCTTCCCGCCAGCCGCTCGGCGATGCCGGCCGCACAGCGTTTCTCGATCAGCGTCGCGACGTGGCCGCTCAACCGCACCATGCCCCGGCAGACCTCGACCGCGATATGGCTGTGAGCGAGGACAGGCTCCTGTCCTAACTCCTTGACGATATTGGTCCGGATGCAGCTGTCGGTGTCCATTGCCTCGACCGGATGCCCTCAGACGGCGTTGAGCTCCCATGGCGCGAATGTGGGCGGATTTTTCGGGACTATGCCGGGGCGGCGATCGACTTTCGGGCCGAGGTTCGGCATGACGGATGGCGACGTCGCGTCGGCGTCGGAACCGCCCTCCGCGATCGCCTGGAGCGCCCGCGGATCGTGAATCTCCAGGCGACCCGCCGACATCGTGAGGATCCCGTCCCGGCGCATGAGCGACAGAACCCGGCTGACATGCACGTTGGTCAGGCCGAGTGCGTCGCCGATCTGTGTCTGTGTCAGGGGCAGCGAAACCAGGGTTCCGCAGGGGATCGGCAGGTTTCCGCGGATGCGCTGCACCAGTTGCAGCAGGAATACGGCGAGCCGACCCTTCGCCCCGCGTCGCGCCAGATTGGCCTGGGTTTCCAGCAGGCGGTTGTGCTCGTCGTGGTGATACGCCGCGATCCCGGCGAACAGCGCCGGATATCGGGCGCCGATCTCCAGCAGCTTGCGTTTTGACACCGGGGCGACGAAGACATCGGTGATGCATTCGGCCGCGTAGGGCGAGGCCGCCCCCTCGTCTCCCCAATCCGCAATGAAGTCGCCGGCAATGGCGAAGTCGATGTTGTGGCGGTCGCCGCTCTCGAGCAGCCTGGTGAGGACCAGCCAGCCCGAGATCACGACGTAGCATTCGTCGACCTGGCCGCCCTGGTGGACAATTTCGCTGCCGCTCCGGTAGCGGCGCGTTGGATTGAGCGCAGCCTCCAGAGCATGGCGCAACGGCCCCTGGGCCGTGCCGGCGATGCAGCGGAGTTGGGGAAGCCCGGTCCTTGCGCTCGCGGCCGGCCGATCGATTCCGAGTTCGACGAACGCCATGACCTCTCCCAACTGCTGCTCGATCGTGCTGGGAGCCTAGATCAGGATGGTCGCGACGTTACAGACTCCTAAAATACCTAAGTGATTGCCCGCAGTACCGCGGCCGCGACAGGGGTCGCCGGCGTCTGGGATCGCCGGCGACCCGACCCGATCGCGGATGGGGCTACTTGTTCAGCGCCTCGGCCATGTCGAGATGCTGGGACAAGGTCGGCAAGGTCTGGCTGGCCCAGGCCTTGAGCGCCGGATTGTCGCCGCCTTTGCCGTAACGCTGGAACAGCGACACCGCGTCCTTGTGGGCGCTGACCTGATCGCTGTGATACTGCGTCGTGAAATCGGTACCCGACAGGCCCTTCAGCTTATCGAGCATGTCCTGGTGGGCGCTATCGAGATCGGTGGGGATGGCCTCCTTGATGGCGCCGCTGACGGCGAAAGCTTTCAGCGAGGCTGCCGTCTTCTCGTGGTCGGCGATCATCTGTTTGGCGAAGGCCTGCGTCGGTGCGTCGGATTTCTCCACCGCGAGCTGGCTGGATGCGATTTCGAACATATCGCTGATGGCGGCTTCGGAAACGAAATCCGCGGTGGATGGCGCGATGCCGAGGACGGAATTGACGCCGGTCTTCTCGGTGATCGACTGCGCGAATGCCGGACCCGAGAGGGCCAGGCAAATGGCGGCGAGTGCAAATTTCTTCATGTGATTCCTCTTTCGCTTCTGACCCATGGGTCGGTGGCTGAAACACGGCCGGGGCGGGAATCGTTCCCCGGGACCGGATGACGGCAGCGCTCTGCCCGCATCGGCGGGACCGTCGCAAGAGGCAACGGCAATTCGTCGTGGGTACGGGCAACTCTTTGACGTGCCAGCGGGTTTAATCCCTGCCAAGCCGGAAGGATGATGCCGTGGACAAGTTGTTTGCTCAGTTTGCCACCGCCACGGCGAAGGCGGCGGGTAGCCCCGTCGCCTTCCTGGTTTGCGTCGCCTCCGTCGTGATCTGGGCGCTGTGCGGCCCATATTTCAAATATTCGGAAACCTGGCAGCTCGTGATCAACACCGGCACCACGATCGTGACCTTCCTGATGGTGTTCCTGATCCAGAACAGCCAGAACCGCGATGGTGCCGCGATCCAGGCCAAGCTCGATGAACTGATCCGCGCCTCCGACGCGGATGACCAGTTCATGGGGATCGAGACGCTGACCGATCGGGAACTCGAAATCCTCCACGCCCGCTGCGCCAGGGCGGCCGAGAACAGCGCGCGGATCCTGAAAAAGGCCGAGGCCGAGCGGAACAGCCGCAAGGCCAGGGCCCCGGCCGCGGCCAAGGCGAAACCGGCCGTCGCCAAGCCGCGCCAAGCCCGTGGCCGTAGCACGTGACGCGACCGCCAACCGTGCTTTTCCGCCAAACTGGGTAGTCCTGCCTCCGTAGATTCCGAAGCTGCCCCTCTCGTCGGGTCGGCCCTAAGGTCGCCTTCATCAAGATCCCCCGTTGGAGGAACGAGCAGATGGCTTACAGCAGCGTCGCGACTATGGACCCGCGTCAAACCTATCTCGGCATCGAGCCAGCCCAGGCGGCATTGCGCGCCCTTGAGATGCCGACGGCGGACACCGCGATCCCGCAGTCGTTCGCGCCGATCGCGGTCAAGGTTCATCTCAACCGCGGCGTTCTGCTGGCCTATGGCGATGCGCCGGAACGCAGCATCTATCGCGTCGTCTCCGGGGCGCTGCGCAGCAGCAGGCTGCTCGCCGACGGCGGGATTCGGGTGAACTACCTGTTCCTGCCGGGTGAATTCTTCATCCTCGGCGTCGGCGGAAAAGAGTGTGGTTGCGTCGAGGCGATCGCCGATTCCGTGGTCGCGGCCTATTCTCGTGGGGCGCTGGAGGCCGCGATCCACAAGCAGTCGCGCCTGCAGGAGGCCATTTTGCGGGTGCTGGCGCGCGGCCATGCGTTCGCGGTGAAGCCGGGCCCGTCGGCATCGGACCATACCGCCGCCGAGCGCGTTGCGACGTTTCTGCTCGATGTGGCGTCGCGCTGCGGTGATGGCGAGGAATTTTGCCTGCCGATGGGCCGCGCGGAGATCGCCGATCATCTCGGCCTGTCACGGGAAACGGTGTGCCGGGTGCTGAGCAAGTTCGAGGCCGACGCCTTCATCGCGATCGAGCGCCGGCGCAACATCAGGCTTGTCGACCCGATGACCCTGAGCTGGATCGCCGAGCGCGGCTGTGGGGCGTCAGGCCATTCCCGTCAGATGTCGCGCGCAAGCTGAACCACCATCGGGCGTCGGTGCCAATTCTGGAGCTTCATCATGTTCAGACCTTTCGTGCATTGCAGTCTGCTCGGCGGCGCCGCGCTGTTCGCGCTCGTCGCCGCCTCGGGGGCGCAGGCAAGCACGCTGCCGATCGTCGGCGTCACCGCCTCGAGCACGTTCTCTACCTACGACGTGAACAACCTGATCAATGGTTCCGGCCTGTCGGGCGGGCTCCACGGCGGCGATTTTCATACCAAATGGCTGACGGACGGGACCGTCACCGGATCTCTGGTGTTCGATCTCGGCGCCGTGGACTCGATCGCCGGCACGACCATCTGGAACTACGGGCCGGGGTGCTGCGGCAATGAACGCTCTGTTCGCGACCTGAACATCCTGACCTCGACCAATGGCATCAACTATACCGCTGCGGGCAGCTACGTCCTCGACCAGCCGAGCACCGACCCCTTCGCCGGCCAGTTCCTGGCCTTCGCCGCCGACGCGCAATACGTCAAGTTCGATCTGCTCTCGAATTATGGCGACGCGAATTATACGGGCCTGTCGGAAGTCCGGTTCTCGGGGCAGTTGAGCCCGGCGCCGCTGCCACCGGGGTTGCCGATGTTCGCCGTCGCGCTGCTCGGCCTGGCGGGCGCCGGAGCCATGCGGTCGCGGCGCGCCGTTTCGGCGTAAGCTACCTTCGGCGCGGGTCAGTCGGTCGGATCGACCTTCGATCCGTCCTCGTCGAGCGCCGACCGCAGCGCTACGGCCAGTTCGCGCAGCCGGTAAGGCTTGTCGAGTATTGGAAAACACGACTGACCGCTTGCGTCCGGGGTCGGATCGGGGGGCTGCCCGGAGGTCAGAAGGATCTTGACCCCGGGGAAATGCTCCTGAACCTGCCGGGCGAAATCCTCGCCCGACAGCCCGCCGGGTAGCGTGATATCGCTGAACACGAGCGCGATGTCGTCCCGGCTGCCGAGCAGGGTCAGGCCCTCGGCAGCAGTGCTCGCCGCGACGACTCGATAGCCGAGCGTTTCCACCAAGCCCACGACGATGCTGCGCAGCGCGGCGATGTCTTCAACCACCAGGACCGTCTCATCTCCGCCGGGCAGTGCCGTTTCGACGGCGGCGGACTGCTGCCTTGATGCTTCAGGCGCGGCGCGCGGCAGCAGGATCGTGACCGTCGTCCCCTGTCCAGGGGTGCTGGCGATGACCAGCCGGCCGCCGGAGTCGCGGGCGAAGCCGTCGATTATGCTGAGGCCGAGCCCGGTGCCGCGGCCCTCCGGCTTGGTCGAGAAGAACGGTTCGACGGCGCGCGCCAGCACCTCCGGGGTCATTCCCGGGCCGGTATCCGAAGCCGCGAGCACGACATAATCCCCCGGACGCAGACCCGCCCCTGCGTCGGTATCATCGACGACCTGCCGGATGCTGGTGGCGATCGTGATCGTTCCGCCCTTCGGCATGGCGTCGCGCGCGTTGATGACGAGATTCAGCAGCGCGTTCTCGATCTGGCCGCGATCTGTCGCAACCTCGACGCAGGCCGGCGCGAGATCCACCATCAACGAGATCGACGGCCCGACGGTGCGGGCCAGAAGATCGGCCATGCCCGAGACCAGCGCGTTGAGGTCGAGCCGCTCGACCTTCAACGGCCGCTTGCGCGCGAAGGCCAGCAGGCGATGGGTCAGCTCCGCCCCCGACCAGGCGGCCGTGAGCGCGTTGTCGACCAGGCGTACGAGCATCGGGGGCGGCGCCTGCAGCTGTACCAGTTCGAGGCTTGCGGTGATGGTCGCGAGCACATTGTTGAAGTCATGGGCAATGCCGCTGGTCAGCTGGCCGATGGCCTCGACTTTCTGCAGTTGGAGGATCAGCTCCTGCGCGCGTTCCCGCTCCGTGATATCGCGGACGATCGCGACGTAGATCGGCTCCGCTTGCGAGTCGAGTACGGCAATTCGGATTTCAACCGGAAAATGGCTGCCATCCTTGCGATAGTGGTCCGCATAGACCGTCTTGGCCTCGCCCGGCCGCATTGCCAGCCACTCGGCTTGCGCCGCGCCGAGATCGAAGCTCCGTTTCAGCCCGGTAATCGACATCGCGGTCAATTCTTCGCGGGAATAGCCTGTGGCCTCGGCGGCCTGCTGGTTCACACGGAGGAAGCGGCCCTCGTGATCATAGATGTACAAGGCATCGGGCAGGGCGTAATCGGCGATGGCCGAGGCGATCGCCTGCTGCTGGCTGAGATCGCGGATCGAGGCGATGATGAGGGGCTCGCCGCCCCTGCTCATCTTGGCGAGATGAACATGCACGGGGAATTCCCACCCATCTCGCCGCCGGGCGCGCAAGCTGAGGCCGGTGGCGAGGGCCAGCCTCCCGTCGGTCGTGATTGCCGCGGCCTGCCGCATCAACTCGTCATACTCGCTTGTTTGGGGAAACAGCACGGAGAGCGGCAGACCGACGAGATCATCGTACGAGCCCCGGAAAAAGCGCAGGCTCTGCTGATTCATCGTCGCGATCACGCCGCCCGGCTCGAAGACGATGATTCCGTCGGGGCTGGATTCGAAGGCAGCGAGCAACATTTGGTCCGCATCCTCGGCGCGCCGGATCGCCCACCGCATCGCGGACACGACCGCGACCATCATCTCGCTGGTCACGAGAAAGAGCAGAAATCCAAAAAAATCGCCGCGATCGCCGAACCGAAAAGACTCGTCCAGGGGGAGGATAAAGTACCAGGCGGCGACCGCCGAGAGGAAGACCGCGAACGTTCCCGCCCGCGCGCCGCAAACGAGCGCCGAAAGCATGACCGCCGGCAGCAGCATCATGAAATGGATGTGCTCTTCGTCGAACAGATCGGGAAGCGCCAGTCGACCCAGCACGCCGAAGAAGACGAACGCAGCGGCGACGAGATAGGCGCGGATCGTGCCGGGAGGCACCATCAAAAGGGCGGCCAGGCGGCGGCGCAGCGCCCGGAGCCGCCTTCGCTGTTCCCCTTCGTGCCAGATCATTGCAGGCGGGTGGTGCGCAGCAACTCGAGCAGCGACGTCAGCCGCACCGGTTTGGTGAAATAGTGATCGAACAGGTTGTCGGGGCAGCATTCGTCTTGGGGGCGACCGCTCAACGCCACCAGCAGCGGCGTCGGTAAGACCTCACGACTGCGCAACGCCCTCGCCACCGAAGCGCCGTCGAGGTCGGGCAGGCCGATATCGATCAGAATGACGTCGGCGGGGAACGCCTCCGCCTCGCGCAGACCATCGGTTCCGCTCAGGGCCAGTCGGCAGGCGAAACCATGGCTTTCGAGGGCGATCTGCAGGCTTTCGGCGACGGGGGCCGAGTCCTCGATGACGAGGACCCGGAGCGTCGATTCCGGAGACTTCGGTTCGGTATTCGGTAACGTCTTCGGCAACGTCATCGTGACGGAAGGCTCCAAGTTCAGCCCATAGGTGAAAGAGGGGCCAGTTTGGTGAAGAATTCGTTGAAAATGGGTCGCTTTCGCACCATTTCCTACGAAGATACCACATTTCGGCGGCGTAGTTCACATCTACTTCAGGTTCACCCCAGCGCGGGTGATCATGCGGATCAGCGCGGGCAGGCTCTTTGCCCCCATCTTGCGCATCACATTGTGGCGATGATGCTCCGTTGTCCGCTGGCTGATCCCGAGATCGGCGGCGATGATCTTGCTGGGTTCGCCGAGCAGGATGCGGTCCATGACCTGGCGCTCGCGCGCGGTCAGCGCCGCGATCCGCGCATCGACCGTCTCGCGCTCGCTCCGGTTGCTTGTATCCTGGGTATCGTGCTCCAAGGCTCGCGACACACTTTCGAGCAACGCCTCGGGACGCACGGGTTTCTGCAGGAAGTCGGCCGCCCCGGCGCGGATTGCGGATAGCGCGAGCGGCAGATGGTTCGACCCGGTGACGAAGATGACCGCAGCCTCGGAATTCTCGTTCTTGAGCCGCTTCTGCAGCTCGAGTCCGCTGATCCCCGGCATCGTCAGGTCGACGATCAGGCAGCGGAAACGGCCATGTTCGGCATCCTCCAGGAACGCTTCGCCCGATGCGTAGGTCGCGACCCTGTGGCCTGCCGCCTCCAGCATCATGCGGGTCGATTCCCGCACCCCCGCCTCGTCGTCGATGACTCCGATGTAAGCGCCGGTGGTGGCCTCCGGGCGCGCCCACGGCGCCGTGGCGCCGACAGCGAGGCGCCCGGTCCAGTCCGGTCTGATCGACTGGATGATCGCCGTCACCGCGGCCATCAGATTGGCGGATTTGACCGGCTTCGCGATCAGGGTCTCGCCCCGGTCGGCGATCGCCCGGACCACGGCGACCGATCGATCGCCGCTGACGATCAGGGCCGGCACCGGCCGTCGTAGGAGGATACGGGCACGATCGATCACCTCGAGGCCGTTCAACCCGCCGGGTAGGTTGTAATCGGCGATGACGAGATCGGGGCTCAGCGCCGCGGCGCCGGACAACAGCGCCAGTCCGGCATCGCCGCGCCGCGCCGCGACCACGCCGAAGCCCTCGAATTCCAGCAGGATACGCAGGGCGTCGAGCTGCCCCGGGTCGTCCTCGATCAGGAGGATCGTCGGGGCGGCGCCCTTGCGTCGGCTTCGGTTCGTGGCCGCGGTCGCCGTCGAGTCGAGCAGGCGCGGCAAGGTCACCGAGAATGTCGTGCCTTTGCCCGGCCGCGACCTGACTTCGACCTTGTGGTCGAGCAGCTTCGCGAAGCGGCGCACGATCGACAGGCCGAGGCCGAGGCCGAACTTGGCGCTGTCGCTGCGATCGACACGGTAGAATTCGTCGAAAACCGCGTCAAGTTCCGCCGCGGCGATGCCAATCCCGGTGTCCCAGACTTCGATCCGCAGCGCATCGCCCTGGAACCGACAGCCGACGAGGACGCTGCCGGCATCGGTGTACTTGATTGCGTTCGAGACCAGGTTGGCGATGACGCGCTTCAACAGGCGTTGATCGCTGCGCACGACCGCCCAGGTCGGCACGATCCGCAATTCCAGCCCCTTGGCCTCGGCGATCGGCGAGAATTCGTCCTTGGTCCGCTCGAGCAGGGAGGCGAGCGGGAACTCGGTGATCTCCGGTGTGATCTCGCCGCTTTCGATCTGGTTGATGTCGAACAGCATGTCGAGCACCTCGCTCATATTGGCGATGGTGTCGTCGAGCTTGCCGAGGATCATCCGGCCCTGGGGGTCCAGTGCCCTGGTGCCCAGCGCGCCGAGCAGCAACCCGATCGTCTGCAGCGGCTGCCGCAGGTCGAGGCTGGCGGCCGACAGGAAGCGGGTCTTGACCTGATTGGCGAGATCGGCCGCGGCCTTGGCCTCGCGCAGTCGGCGCTCGCCCTCCTTCTGCGCGCTGAGATCATGGATCCCGGCGAAGATCATCGGGCCGCTGGCCGTGACGATCGGGCTGAGGCCGATATCGACCGGGACCTCGCGGCCATCCTTGGTCAGGGCGTATATCTCGACGCCCGAGCCCATGCTGCGGTTGCTCGGCCCGGCGACGAAGCTGGCGTGGAGCGCGACATGGCTATCGCGGACCTGTGGCGGCACCAAGCGATCGAGCAATACGCCGGCCAGTTCATCGGGTGAGTAGCCCAGCACGGGTTCCACGCGTTTGCTGACGTAACGGATGCGTCGATTCTGATCGACGATGATGGCGGCGTCGGGGGTCGAATCGATCAGCATCTGCAATTGCGGCTCGATCACCCGCGTCTGCTCCGTGACATCGACCAGGGTCAGGAGCACCATCGAGCGCTCGAGTGTCGGGACATGGAACAACCGGGCGCCGACCCGCCAGACCACGAAATTCCCGCTATCGAGCGCCGCCTCGATTTCGATGGTCTCGAGCGGCGGCGATCCCTCCCGCCACGCCAGCGCCCGCGCGATCAGGTTCCACACCCTTTGGTCGGCAAACATCGGTGGGGCGAGTTCGCGCAGATTATGTCCGCGCAGGGCGCCAAGCTCGAGACCGAAAGCCTGGCAGAAGGCGGCATTGGCGATCTCGATCCTGAAACCGGCGTCGACCGCGATCAGCGGTTCGGTGACGGTGTCGACGACGGTCTCGGCGTAGCGCCGCGCCGCTGCCGCTTGGACCTCGGCGCGCTTCAGCTGCGAGACGTCGGCGAAGGTCACCACCGTGCCCTCGATCGCACCGGTCTCCGATCGGTAGGGCTGCACCGTCCGCAGATACCAGCTGTTGTTGTTCGCGGCGATCTCCCGCGTCCGTGGCGACCCGGTCGCGGCGACGGCGCCGGCGTCGGCGATCAGCTCGGGATCGGCGAATTTCGACACCAGGTCCGCGAGGGGCCGGCCGATATCGCTGGCGATGACGGCATAGAACCCCTGGGCCTGGGCGTTGAAGGTTTTGATGCGAAATTTTTCGTCGAGAAAGATCGTCGCGACCCCGGAACTGTTGAGAACATTCGAGAGATCGGTCGAGGCGCGGCGCTGTTGTTCCAGGGTCTGGCGCAGCTGGGTATTGACCGTCGCGAGTTCCTCGTTGAGCGATTGCAGCTCTTCCTTGGAGGTCTCGAGTTCCTCGTTGGCGGAGAGGAACTCTTCGTTCAGGGTGAGCGCCTCCTCATGGGCGGAGCGCATTTCCTCGTTGGTACGCTGGAGGTCGTTGATCGTCCGGTTGAGTTCCTTGCGGGTGTCGGCGAGCTCGCGGCGCAGCAGGGCCTCCGCCTTGCCTTCCTCGCTCTCCGCGTGGCCGGTCTCGGTGTCGAGGAATTCATCGGTGAAGCTGACGAGGATCAGGTCCTGTACGGCATCGCCGATATGCTGCGCTTCGATCGTCACGGTTGCCGCGCGGTCATCGCGCGTGAACGGGACGCGCCTGAGGCTCGATCGCTTCGTGCCGCGATGGGCGCGATCGATCGCCTCGCGCAACGCCGGACGCAGGCCGTCCCGGGCCATTTCGAGGACGTTGTGCTTCGGTTCGCCCTGCTCCACCCGGAGATAGCGGTCGATCGGTCCGAAGAAATAGAGCGACTCGAAGCCGCTGTTGGTGACCACTACCGCCGGCGCATAGCTGACGAGGATCTCGCGCTGCACGAGCTCGGCGAGCGGCGCGGATTCCGCCGAAGCTCTGAACTGGGTAAGCTCGCGGGGCTGCGTGTGCAGGAACTCGCCATAGCGAAAGCTGGACACGCCCCTGGTGCCGCGGCGCTGGAAGAAGCGGAGCTGGGCATCGAGCGGCTCGAAAATTTCCTTGCCAGGACCCAGCGATTCGGCGGCGCCGAGCAGCAGCAGCCCGCCGTCGCGCAGCCCGTAATGGAAGAGGTGAAGCAGCCGCTGCTGCGCCTCCGCCTGCAGATAGATGAAGAGATTGCGGCAGGAAATCATGTCGAGCCGCGAGAACGGCGGGTCCTCCAGCAGATTGTGCCGGCTGAACATCACGCAGGCGCGCAATTCCGTCGTGACCTTGTAGCGCCCATCCTCATGGGTGAAGAAGCGTGACAGCCGGTCCGGGGCGATCCGGTTGCGGATCGCCTCGGGATAGACGGCCGCGCGTGCCACCTGCAGGGCCTGCTCGTCGATATCGGTCGCGAAGATCTGCAGTTTCAGGAGGCGGCCGCTCCGCGCCATCTGCTCCTGCAGCACGATCGCAAGCGAATAGGCCTCCTCGCCGGTGCTGCAGGCGGGGACCCAGACCCGGAACGGCTCATCGCGCGAATGGCGGGCCAATATTCCCGGCAGCAGGTTCTCCGCGAGATGCTCGAATGCCGGCGGATCGCGGAAGAATTCGGTGACGTTGATCAGCAGATCATTGCCGAGCGCCTCGCATTCCTTGGGGTCGCGACGGAGCAACCCAAGGTACTGGGCCCAATCCTCGATGCCGTGGAGCGCCATACGACGTGCGGTGCGGCGCTGCAAGGTCCCGGGTTTGTAGCGATCGAAGCTCTGCCCGGTGACCGATCGCAGGGTTTCGATGATCAGGTCGAGATTGAGGGCGATCTCGGCGCGTTCGGGTTCCGACGGCGCGACGGCCGGCACGGCCTCGTCGCCGCGGATCAGGCGGAGGAGCGCGACCGGCAATTCGGCGGCCAGCGCTACCCGATCCGGGGTCACGGCCGCGATGGCGGCGCGCACCATGCTGTCATGCTCTGCTTCCGCCGGCTCCTGGACCAGCACCAGGCCGCCGGCACGCTTGAGCGCGGCGACACCGACGGCGCCATCATTGCCGCTGCCGGACATGATGATCGCAGTGGCGGAGCGACCCTGTTCGGTCGCGAGCGATTTGAGGAAGAAGTCGATCGGCATCCTGGCGCCGATGCCTTCGGTCGCGGGCAGCAGGCGGAGGCTGCCATCCTGGAGCGCGAGAAAGGC
>CAIUCF010000571.1 GCA_903897565.1 uncultured Rhodospirillales bacterium
GCCTATTCGTCGATCAGGGAGATCACGGGTCCCGTCGCCCGTCTCACGACATCGATGCGGAACATTGCCGGCGGCGACCTCGCCACGACCGTCCCCGCCACCGAACGCTTGGACGAGATCGGCGACATGGCGCGGGCAACCGAGGTCTTCTTGCTGAATGCCGTGCGCAATCGCGAACTCGAGGAAGTGGCAAAAGCCGAAGAAGCCTTCCGCCGCCGTCGCCAGGAAGCGCTGGAGGAACTCAACATCAACTTTAACAGCGCCGTCACCGGCCAACTTCAGATGGTCGGCGCGGCCTCGACCGAGCTCGAGGCCACGGCGCAAGGCCTCCTGTCACAGGCCGATGCGACCGGTGCCCGCACCCAGGAGGTCGAGAACTCCGTCATGGTGTCGACCGAGAGCGCCCAGGCCGTCGCCGCCGCGACCGAGGAGTTGGCCGCGTCAAGCAACGAAATCGGCCATCAGATCGAGCGCACGACGCTCGTCACCCGCGACGCGGTAATCCACGCCGATCGCGCGGGCCAGCTCGTCCAGGAACTGGCAACCGCCGTCAGCGGCGTCAGCAACGTCGTCTCGTTCATCAGCGAGATCGCGTCGCAGACCAATCTGCTGGCACTCAACGCAACGATCGAAGCCGCGCGCGCCGGGGATGCCGGCAAAGGCTTCGCCGTCGTCGCCAGCGAGGTCAAGGCGCTCGCCAACCAGACCGCCCAGGCGACCGGCGAGATCGGGCTGAAGATCAGTGCAGTCCAGAACACCGCAAACGACGTCGCGGGAATCATCCGCCAGATTGCCGAAGTCATCAGCAATATCGACGGCAATTCCGGTGCGGTCGCCGCAGCCGTCACCCAGCAGGCTAGCGCCACCGGCGAGATCAGCCGCAGCGCCAACAACGCCGCCGAGGCCAATCGCGACATGGCCGCCAATATGGGCGAACTGCGCGAGAATGCGAGTTTCACCAAGAGTGCCGCGCAGCAGCTGTTCGACGCCGCGGCCGATCTCGCCAAGCAGTCGGAAACCCTGCGCAGCGATTTCGAGACCTTCATCGCCTCGGTCAGTCGCGCCGGCGATCGCCGCATGCATGAGCGCTTCGACTTCGATCGCCCGCTGACGGTCACCTCGCGTCACGGCACGAATGTCCCCGGTCGGTCGATCAACATCTCCCATGGCGGGGCGGCATTCCGCTGCGAGGGCACGTTCGGCGTGGCCGAGGAAATCCAGATCGACGGGCTCGATCAGACCCGGATCGCCGCCCGCGTGATCGAAGCCAAGGAGGGCTATGTCCGCGTGCTGTTCCGCATCGACGCCCCGACCTCGGCCCGGATCGAAGCCCTCATCAAGCGGCTCGGCGGCAATTCGCTGGCGGCCTGACCGAGGCGAGGATCAGGCTGCACCGACTGCGACCGGCAGTCCGGCCTCGCGCCAGCCCTTCATGCCGCCATCGAGCGCGATCGCCTGCGTAAAGCCAAGCTCGCGCAGCGTGGCGGCGGCCAAGGTCGAGATATAGCCGAACTCGCAGATCACGAGGATGCGCCGGGTCGGATCCGGCAGGTCCTTGTTGACCCGCAATTCGAGCTGGCCGCGCGGCAGATGGGCGGCGCCTGGGACATGGCCCGCCAGAAAGGCATCCTTCTCGCGGACGTCGAGCACGATCATCCCGAGATCGCCCGATGCCACGCGCGCCGCGAGGTCTTCCATTGCGATGAACGAGATCGAGGCCGAGGCGTTGGCGAGCAACTGCTCGACGGTCTTGCCGCCGCTCATATTGGTCCGCAGCGCCTCGGTCAGGTGGGTCGGCGCGGCGAGATTGAGATGCTGCATCATATCGACGAAGTCGGCGCGCTCACGCATCTGCAGCCGCGGATTGCTCTCGATCTCGGTGGCGATCGTCGAGTGCGAACGCCCCTTGTAGTCATGGGCGGGATAGACCAGCGTCTCCGGCGGCAGCTTCAGCAGGGTCCCGAATAGACTGTCATACAGCGCCTCCGGATCGCCGGTCGGGAGGTCGGTCCTACCAGTGCCGCCGATCAGCAGGGTATCGCCGGTAAAAACCCGGTCCTCGGTCGCGAAACACAGCGAATCCCGGGTATGCCCTGGGGTGTGCAGGGCGCGCAGGCGGAGCTCGCCGACGCGGAGGATATCGCCGTCGACGACCCGGAAATCGGCATGTGGGGCCGGGCTCAGCCGGTGCATCACCACGGGCGCGTGCAGCGCCTTGCCGAGCTCACGGCTGGCGGAGAAATGATCAGCATGGGTATGGGTGTCGATGACGTAGCGAATGCGCAGCCCCTCCCGCGCGACGACGCCGAGATAATGGTCGAGGTGATGCTGCGAGGGGTCGATGATCACGGCGGATCGCGTGCCCTGACATCCCAGGATATAAGACTGGCAGCCGCCATCGACGATTTGTTCGAAGATCATCCCCCGACTCCCTCCCCCTTTTGACTTAGTTGTCAGCGTATCTGATCAATTCTCCTCAGGCGCCGGCCAGCCGCGGCACCGGCGGTATGCCGTCCACCAGCAACATGTCGCTTTCGTCCTTGAGTTGAACACCCGTCAACCCGCGCGTCAGTGCCTCGCGCAGCAGCCAAACCAGTTTGAAGGCAGCCAGGTGATGGGCCAGGCCTTCGGCACGCACGTTGGAGATGCAGTTGCGCTCGCCGTCGTTGCGGCCGACCCGCGGCGTGTGCGTGAGATAGAGGCCCAGCGAGTCGGGCGACGACAGCCCCGGCCGCTCGCCCACCAGCAGCAGGACCGCGCGCGCCTTCATCACCTCGCCGACCTCGTCGCCGAGCGCGACCCGTGCCTGCTCCGCGATTACCACCGGGCCGGTGCTCCAACCCGCCTCGACGATCCACGGCTTAAGCGCGGCCAGGAACAGCGGCGCCTGGGTATGGATCGCGGTCGACGACAGGCCGTCGGCCACGACCAGCGCCAGATCGACCGGGCCGTGGGCCGCCACCTCCAGCGCCACCCGGCTGCTGTCCGAGAGCCGGCGGCCGTAATCGGGTCGCCGCAGATAGGTCGAGCGATCTGGCGCCGCGCTCGCCACGCGGAAAGTCGTAAAGCCGAGATCGCGGATCGCCGCCTCGACGCCGTCGCCATCGAACGGGGTATGCACGGCATCACGCGCCTGGGCATGGGCCATCGAGAAATCGAGCACCTGCTGCGTCGGCAGTCCGGAGCCTGCCCGGCCGAGCGCGATCCGCGCCGGGGTGCTGCGCGAGAGACCGGCCCAGAAATCGGTGACGACATGCTTGCTCATGCGCGTTCCCCTTAGGCGGCCAGGTGCGGCATCATCCCGAGCAGCGCGTGGCTGGCGTCGTGATTGAGGATGCGCCCATCCGCGCCGGTGATGTTCATCCGCTGCAGCCAGGCCTCGAACTCCGGCGCCCGCTTGAGGCCGAGCAGGTCTCGGATGTAGAGCGAGTCGTGGAACGACGTCGACTGGTAGTTCAGCATGACGTCGTCGGCGCCGGGGATGCCCATGACATAGGTGAGACCCGCGGTCGCCAGCAGGGTCAACAGCGTGTCCATGTCGTCCTGGTCGGCTTCGGCGTGGTTGGTGTAGCAAACGTCGCAGCCGAGCGGCAGGCCCATGAGCTTGCCGCAGAAATGATCCTCGAGCCCGGCGCGGATGATCTGCTTGCCGTCATAGAGATATTCCGGGCCGATGAAGCCGACGACCGTGTTGACGAGCAGCGGCTCGAACGGCCGGCACACCGCGTAGGCGCGCGCCTCGCAGGTCTGCTGATCGACGCCGTGATGGGCGTTGGCCGAGAGCGCCGAGCCTTGGCCGGTCTCGAAATACATGACATTGTCGCCGATCGTGCCGCGCTTGAGCGAGCGGGCGGCTTCCATGCCTTCCTGGAGGACGGCGAGATTGACGCCGAACGACTGGTTCGCCGCCTCGGTGCCGGCCACCGACTGGAACACGAGATCGATCGGCACGCCGCGATTGATCAACTCGATCGAGGTCGTGACATGGGTGAGCACGCAGGCCTGGGTCGGGATCTCGAAGCGCTCGATGATGCCGTCGAGCAGTTTGAGCAGATCGCTCAACACCGGCAGGGAGTCGGATGCCGGATTGAGGCCGATCACCGCGTCGCCGCAGCCATAGAGCAGGCCGTCGAGGATCGAGGCCGCGACACCCGCCGGATCGTCAGTCGGATGATTGGGCTGCAGGCGCACCGCCAAGGTTCCCGGCAAGCCGATCGTGTTGCGGAACTTCGTCACGACCGGGCATTTCTTGGCGATCAGGATCAGGTCCTGGTTGCGCATCAATTTCGAGACCGCCGCCGCCATCTCCGGGGTGATCCCCGGCGCCAGCTTCGCCAGTACCGAGGGAGTCGCGGCGTCGGAGAGCAGGAAATTGCGGAAATCACCCACCGTCATATGCGAGATCGGGGCGAAGGCGACCGCATCATGGGTATCGATGATCAGCCGGGTGACCTCGTCGGTCTCGTAGGGGATCAAGACCTCGGTGAGAAAGCGTTTCAGCGGCACGTCGGCGAGGCAGATCTTGGCGGCGACATTCTCTTCCGCCGAGCCGGCGGCGATGCCCGCGAGCATGTCACCGGACCGCGGCGGCGTCGCCTTGGCCATCAACTCCCGGAGATCGGCAAACACCCAACGGCGGGTGCCAACGTCATGGCGGTAGGTCATGATCCCTCCAACATTGCAGTCTCACGGCCCCATGCCCAGCGGACAGGGGGCTTCCCCGATCGTCTCGATGCGCGGCCATTTTGCCATCTTGTTGTGAATTTGTCTCGACCCGGCGCGTCGCCGATACCATTTGCTCCCTGGACGGGAGTGGCACACGGCCCGACAATCGCGTTCGTCGCATGAAACTCTCTTGAACAAGACGAAACGCTAGAGGATCACCCTGACCCGGGCAAGACGAAAGCGCTCCAGGAGCGGCGGAAACCATGGCAAAATCGGGAGGCTTGTGAAGCGATGACGGAGATTCGACGGGTCACGGTCTTCGGCGGTGACGGCTTTATCGGCCGCCATCTCGTCCAGCGTCTGGCGGCGCGCGGCCTGACGATCATCGTCTATGGCCGACGCGCCCGCGACGCGGGGTTTCTCAAGCCGATGGGCGACCCCGGCCAGATCGTGCTGGCCAATGGCGATATCCGCGATCCGGAACGGGTCGCCGCAGTCATCGCCGGAAGCGACGCCGTCATCAATCTCATCGGCATCCTCCGCGAAGGGAGAGGACAGAGCTTCGGCGAACTTCAGCGCGATGCCCCAGGCATGATCGCCGAAGTCGCGCATGCCGCCGGCGTCCGGCGCTTGATCCATCTCTCGGCGATCGGGGCTGACGCCGCTTCCCCTTCGCGCTACGCCCGCAGCAAGGGCGAAGGCGAGACTGCGTTGCGTGCTCATTTCCCCGACACGACGATCCTGCGCCCGTCGATCGTGTTCGGTGCGGAGGACCAGTTCTTCAATCGCTTCGCGGCCATGACCAAACTGTCGCCGTTCCTGCCGATCGTCGGCGCGGCAACCCGCTTCCAGCCGATCTATGTCGGCGATGTCGCGGCCGCCATCGTCGCCGCACTCGACGACCCGCTGACGACCGGCGAGACCTATGAGCTTGGCGGGCCCACTACGTACAGCTTCCGCGCCCTGCTGACGCTGATGCTAGCCGAGCTCGGCGTCCGCCGGTTGATCATCGATCTGCCGCCCAGCCTCGCCACCTGGATCGCCCGGCTGAGCGCCTTCCTGCCGGAGCCGCCCCTCACGACGGACCAGATTCTCCTGCTGCGCCACGACAATATCGTGACGCCGGGCGCCCGAACTCTGAGTGATCTCGGCCTCGTCGCGACGCCGCTCGAACGGGTGCTGCCCGAGCAGCTCAAACGGTTTCGTCGCACGCGCCCGTCTCCCTGATCGCCGCGGAATTCCTCACGAAACAACGATAGATCAGACTTAATGAAGGATGAATTCCGCAGATAGTTCCGATTCGGATTCAATATGCCACGCCGCCCCGCGGCGACCCGGCGAAACAGGGGCATGATAACGTTCGTCTTTTCAAATATAATTTCCGATCCGGAAGTATCGAACGGATTTCGCTTTATTCCCGCGAAATTTGCCGCGTAAATGCTGGAGATGGCATCCAGCGGCGCTGGCGGCCGGATCTCGTTCGATTCACCTGCGGAGATCGCCGTGGCGCAGAAGCTGCAACAATTCGTCAAGACCGAGCAGGCCTATCCCGAGAAGCGGGAGGCCGGCGAGCGCCGCCATGATTTCGGCGAAATCTATGCGCGTTTCGCCGCCGATGCGGTCAAGACCCAGTCGTCGCGCTGCGCCCAGTGCGGCGTGCCGTTCTGCCAGGTGCATTGCCCGCTGCACAACAACATCCCCGACTGGCTGATGCTCACCTCGGAAGGTCGGCTCGAGGAAGCCTACGAGATCTCTTCCTCGACCAACAACTTCCCCGAAATCTGTGGCCGCATCTGCCCCCAGGATCGGTTGTGCGAGGGCAACTGCGTCATCGAGAAGGGCTTCCATTCGGTCACCATCGGCTCGATCGAGCGCTATATCACCGATACCGCCTTCGAGCAGGGCTGGGTCAAGC
>CAIUCF010000572.1 GCA_903897565.1 uncultured Rhodospirillales bacterium
CCCCCCCTTGCCGTACGAAAAGAACGCTCTTGAGCCACACATGTCGGCCGAGACGTTTGATTATCACTACAGCAAGCATCACCAAGCCTACGTCACCAACCTGAACAATCTGGTCAAGGACACGCCGCTGGCGAGCCAGTCCCTCGAGCAGGTGATTCTGGCGGTTGCCAAGGACGACACCAAGGCCGGCGTCTTCAACAACGCGGCGCAGGTCTGGAACCATACCTTCTTCTGGAACTCGCTGTCGCCCAAGGGTGGCGGGACGCCGACCGGCGTGCTCGCCGACGCGATCACCAAGACCTTCGGCAGCCTCGACAAGTTCAAGGAAGAGTTCAAGGCCGCGGCCGTCGGCCAGTTCGGCTCGGGCTGGGCCTGGCTGGTCGTCGATGGCGGCGCTTTGAAGATCGTCAAGACCGGCAATGCCGGGACCCCGCTCACCGCGGGCCAGACGGCGATCCTGACCGTCGATGTGTGGGAGCATGCCTACTACATCGACTATCGCAACCGTCGTCCCGATTTCGTCCAGACCTTCCTGGACAAGCTGGTGAACTGGGAATTCGCGACCGCGAACTACGCCGCCGCGATTTCGTAATCGACGAAAAACAAAAGCCCGGTCACCTGAGAGGGTGGCCGGGCTTTTTCGTGTCCGAAACTAGCGCAGCCAGGGCAGATAAACGGTTACTCCCGATGGCGCGTAATAGCCGCGCGGCTGGTAATAATAGGGCTGGTAGTCGTCGCGATACTCGTCATAGCGGGGCCGGTAATGTTCCCGATACTCGCGATGTTCGCGATACTCGTCGTGATGGCGTTCGTGGCGATAGCCGCCATCATCCCAATCCGCGCGCGCCTGACCGCTCAGCAACAGCGACCCGGCCAGAACGGCCGCCAGGGCCAGGCCCATGACGCCGCCGCGGCGCTTGATCGTCTGAAACTTCACATTGGTCGACATGACACTGTCCTCCGGTAGCTTGTGGCGGCGAGATTTTTCGCCACCTGACAAGACAACGGTCGGACGGGGATTTTATGCGGAAATTCCGCTGTGACATTGTTGAGGCGAGATCGCCCCTTACTTGGCCTTCGCCGCCTCGGCCTTCTCGCCCGAGCGCCGCGGCTTGACGTAGAGCAACAGCGGCGCGGCGAGGAACAGCGAGGAATATGTCCCGGCGACGATGCCCCAGAGCATCGCGGCGCTGAACCCACGGATCACGGCGCCGCCGAAGATCAGCAACGCCAACACCGCGAGCGCCGTCACCGTCGAGGTCATCAATGTTCGCGACAAGGTCTCGTTGAGGCTTAGATCGAGCAGCGTGTTGAGTGGCATGCTCTTGTATTTGCGCAAATTCTCGCGCACGCGGTCGAAGATCACGACCTTGTCGTTGATCGAGTAGCCGGCGATCGTCAGGATCGCGGCCAGAGTTGCCAGGTTGAACTCCAGCTGCAGCGCCGAGAACAGCCCGAGCGCCGTGAAGACGTCGTGGAACAGCGAGAATACGGCGCCGACGCCGAACTGCCACTCGAAGCGGAACCAGACGTATCCGGCGATCGCCAGGGTCGCCAGAACCGTCGCAATCGTGCCCGCGCGAATCAACTCGCCGCCGACTTTCGGCCCAACGACTTCGGTGCGGCGATAATCATAGCTGTTGCCGAGAGTGGTGTGGACGAGTTCCGCGGCCCGGTTCTGCGCGGCGTCGCCGCCCTCCTGGCGCGGCAGCCGGATCAGCACGTCGTTCGGCGCCCCGAAGCTCTGCAGCGCGACCTCGCCGAGACCGAGCCCGTTGAGCTTGCCGCGCATCTGGTCGAGATCGGCATTGCCGGAGAGGGTTTTCACCTCCATCACGATGCCGCCCTTGAAGTCGATGCCGAAATTGAGGCCGCGGGTAGCCAATAATCCGGCAGAGATCACCATCAGCAGCAGCGACAGCGTGAAGCCGAGCCGGTGGATGCGGACGAACGGAAACTTCGGCGGTTCCCGAAGGAAGACGATGACGGGGCGCATGGACTTCTATCCTAGATCGGGATCGTCTTGGGGCGCGTCCGCCGCAGCCACCAGACGACAAGCAGGCGTGAGACCATCGTGGTCGTGAACAGCGAGGTCAGGATACCGAGGCACAGGGTCACGGCGAAGCCCTTGACTGGACCGGATCCCAGCTCGAACAGGAAGGCGCCGGCGATCAGATGGGTGACGTTGGCGTCGACGATGGTCGCGTAGGCGCGGCTGAAGCCATTGTCGATCGCCGACATCACGCTCCGCCCGTTCCTGACCTCTTCGCGGATTCGCTCGTTCACCAGAACATTGGCGTCGACCGCCATGCCCATAGTGAGGGCGATGCCGGCGATGCCGGGCAAGGTCAGGGTCGCGCCCAGGATCGACAGGGCTGCGAGCAGGAGGCAGAGATTGAAGAACAGCGCGACGTTCGCGTAGATGCCGAACAAGCCGTAGAACAGCACCATGAAGACCGCGACCAGCCCGACCGCGACGAAACTTGCCGTGGTGCCGGCCCGGATCGAATCGGCACCGAGATCGGGGCCGACCGTGCGCTCTTCGATGATCGTCAGCGGTGCCGGCAGCGCGCCGGCGCGCAGCAGCAGCGCGAGATCCTGGGCCGATTGGACGGTGAAATTTCCGCTGATCTGGCCACTGCCGCCTAGGATCGGCTCGCGGATGACCGGGGCCGAGATCACCTTGTTGTCGAGCACGATGGCGAACAACTTGCCGACATTGGTCGTGGTGGCGTCGCCGAAGCGCCGGGCGCCGATATCGTCGAACTTGAAGCTGACGACGGCCTCGTTGTTGTTGTCGAAGCTGGCCTGGGCGTCGGTCAGGTTCTGGCCGTCGACTAGGATATGCCGCTTGATGACGTAGAGTGATGGCTGGCCGTCGCGCTTGACGTGGTCGTCGGCCGGCAGCAGCTCGTCGCCCGGGGGCAGCGCGCCGTGCTGAGCATCCTCGGGTGAGACATCCATGTCGACGAGGCGGAAGGTCATCTTGGCAGTGCGGCCGAGCAGCGCCTTGACGTGCTCGGGATTGTCGATGCCCGGGAGCTGGACCAGGATGCGATCCTCGCCCTCGCTCTCGATCGTCGGCTCCTTGGTGCCGGTCTCGTCGATGCGACGGCGGATGATCTCGATCGACTGCGCGATGGCGGAGCGCTTGCGCGCCAGCATCGCCTGGTCGCTGAACTGGATGGTGATCGCCCCGGCGCTGTCGCTGCCCTGCTGCAGGGTCGAATCGAGCTTGCGCACCAGATCGCCGACCGCGTCGGCCTGCGCGGGGTTACGCAAGGCGACGACCACCTGATTGCCGTGCACGGCAAGCTCGGTATACCCGATACGAGCCTTGATCAGCTGCGGCCGCAACTCTTCGACGATGCCGTTGAGGCGCTCGAGGATCACCGAGTTCATGTCGATTTCGAGCAACAGATGGCTGCCGCCCTGCAGATCGAGCCCAAGGCTGATCCGCGGCGTCGGCACCCAGGACGGCAGCAGTGCCAGAGTCTTCGGGCTCATCAGATTGAAACTGGCCAGGATCACGCCGATGGCGCAGATCGCCATGACCAGCGAGGTCTTCCAGGACTGAAATTTCAGCATTGCGACGTGCTCATCGATCCCCGCCGGTCTGGACCGGGCTGTTCATTGTCGTGACGGCGTAACGCCGGCGCTCAGGTGGTGCTGTCCGCGGAATCATCCGCCGTCTTGGTCTCTGCGGCCTTGGCGGCCGTCTTCGCCGGCGCCTTGTCGCTCTTGCCGCCATTCGCCGGCTCCGGCTTCGACAGCACGGTGACGACGGTGTTGCGGAGCACGCGGACCTTGACGGTATCGTTGAGCGCGACTTCGAGTTCCTCGTCGGAGATCACCTTGCTGATCGTCGCAATGATGCCGCCCCCGGTCACGACCTTGTCGCCGCGCCGCAGCGCCGCCAGGGTGGCCTTCAGCTTCTTGGCCTGCTGCTGCTGGGGACGCAGCAACAGGAAGTAGAAGACGAGCCCGATCAACACCAGCGGCAGGAACTGCATCAGCGAGGATTGCGGGGTGCCTGCACCCGCGGCGGCCTGAGCATAGGCGTTGGAGATCAGCATGGGACCCGGACTCCGAAAGAACTATATTATGGCTTTGCCGCGCCGGCGGTGGACGGCCGAACGGCG
>CAIUCF010000573.1 GCA_903897565.1 uncultured Rhodospirillales bacterium
ATACCGATTCTTGGCGCCTTGACGGCTTGGCGGTTCCGAAATCGCTTGGATCCCCGCCTGCGCGGGGATGACGGGCGAAATAGCGAACCCTTTGATGATATTGTCCTCTCGGACGGCCTCTGAGGTCCAACAGCATCGACAAACGCGGAGTGAGGTCATGAGCATCACGGTACAACAGGCGACGATCGCGGCGGATGCCGCCTTGCTCGCGGTGCAGGCGGCGATCGCCCATGGCCGCAGCCTCGGCGCGCGGATGGTGGCGGCGGTCGTCGACCCGAGCGGCAATCTCGTCGCCTATCTGCGCGAGCCGGGCTCGTTCCTGCCCTCGACCGGCATCGCCCAGGACAAGGCCTATACCGCGGCCGGCTTCGGCCTGCCGTCGGCGGCGCTCTACGGTCTGGTCAAGGACAACCCGGCCCTGCGCGAGGGCATCGCCCAGCGCGACCGCGTCGTCATGTTCGCCGGCGGCTTCCCGATCATGGCCGACGGACGCCTGCTCGGCGGCATCGGCGTCTCGGGTGGCTCAGAAGAGCAGGATTGCGAATGCGCGCTCGCCGCACTGACGGCGATCGGCGCGACCTCGTAGCCGATCAGGACGCCGCCGCGACCGCCCGTGCTGCGGCATCGGCGGCGCGGTGGCTCGCCCGCATCGATTCCAGGAAAGCGTGCAGGATCGGCGAACGATCGTCGCGGCGATAGAGGCAGTGCAGCTCCACGCTGGTCGAGGGCAGCGCCTCCAGGGGGCGGTAGAGCACACCCGGCAGGCTGAAATTCTGCACCGCGTCGGGCACGATCGCGATGCCCTGGCCGCTCGAGACCAGCGCCACGGCGGTGATGACGTCGTCGACCTCCTGCTCGATCGAGGGCTCGAAGCCCTCGTCGCGGCACAGCCCGATGACCTTGTCGACGAAGCTGGGCCGCGGCACCCGAGGATACAGGATCAGCGGCTGCCGCATCAGATCCTTGACCCTGATGATGTCCTTGGTCGCCAGCGGATGAGCCGAGGGGCAGCAGGCATGGAGCCGCGCCGTCGATACCAGCTCCTTGCACAGATCCGGCTCGTCCCAGACGAAGCGGCTGAAGCCGACCGAGAGGCGGCGATCGCGCAGCGCCTTGATCTGCTCGGATTTATTGAGGTCGTGCAGGACGACGTTGATGTTGGGGAACGAAGCGCGGAACGGCGGCACGACGCTCGGGAACAGCTCGAAGATCGCCGAGCCGAAGATGCCGATATCGAGCCTGCCGATATGGCCCTTCTCGGTCAGCTGGGTCTTCTCGACCGCCTGGTCCATCAGCGACATGATGTTGCGGGCGTGATCGAGGAAGACAGCGCCCGCGGGAGTCAGTTCGATGCCGCGGCCCTTGCGCTCGAATAAGCCGACGCCGAGTTCCTGCTCGAGCTGCTGGATCTGCCGGGTCAGCGGCGGCTGGGAGATGTGCAGGCGCAATGCGGCGCGACGGAAATGCATCTCCTCCGCCAGGACGACAAAATACTTGAGATGCCGGAACTCGATGTTCGGCTTCGCCATGGCGCTGGTTCTCCGCCCCTCTCTTGTTCCCTCCCCCTTGAGGGGG
>CAIUCF010000574.1 GCA_903897565.1 uncultured Rhodospirillales bacterium
CGAGCTCGCGCCCTCGGGCATCACGGTCAATGCCGTGATGCCGGGCAATATCTTCACCGAAGGGCTCGAAGGCATGGGCGCGGAATACATCGCCGGCATGGAAGCCTCGATCCCGCAGCGGCGGCTCGGCAGCGTCGCCGATATCGCCAACGCGGCGCTGTTCTTCGCGACGGAGGAGGCCGCCTACATCACCGGCCAGGGCATGGTCATCGATGGCGGCCAGATCCTGCCCGAGTCCCCCGCGGCGATGGCGGAAATGGATATCGCTTGACGGCAGTCTACATCGACGGCGACGCCTGCCCGGTCCGCGAAGAGGTTTACCGGGTCGCGGACCGGCTACAGCTTCATGTCTTCGTCGTCTCCAACGGATCGCGGCCGATCCGGCCCCGCGGCAGCGACAATGTCAGCATGATCATCGTCAGCGAGGGCGCCGACGCCGCCGATGACTGGATCGCCGAGCGCATCTCCGCAAAGGATATCTGCGTCACCGCCGATATCCCGCTGGCGTCACGCTGCCTCGAGCGCGGCGCCCGCGCGCTGGCGCCGACGGGGAAGGTCTGGACCGAGGCCAATATCGGCAACGCGCTGGCCGGCCGCGAGGTATCGCGGCATCTGCGTGAACTCGGCGTGATCGGCGGCGGTGCGGCGCCGTTCTCGAAAAGCGACCGCTCGCGCTTCCTGAGCACGCTCGACACGCTCGCACACGCCGCATTGCGGGCCTGATCCAGGCCCCCTGCGACCTTTAGCGCTGGCGCGCCACCCCGAACCTACCTAATGGTGTGGTGTCTGCTCCGGCGCCGCGCACTAGCCTCTGCATACCTTCGGCATACCTCGACGTATGCCGGATTCAACGATGTTGCAGGAGGAGAGCCGGCTCATGCCCCAGATCCGTAAACCGAGTCGATCGGGACGCGCGCAATGAGCAACACCGGCGTACAGGTGCCGCTCGCCGACCAGAGCGTCGGCGGCAAGCTCATCAATATCGACAATGGCGGCACGCTCACGGACATCTGCGTGATCGACGGCCAGAAGCTGTATCGCACCAAGACCGTCACGACGCCGTATGATCTGTCGAAATGCCTGATGGACGGTCTGGCGAAAGTCGCGATCGAGATCTATGGCAAGCCCGACCTGCTGGCGTTGCTGCTGTCGACCGAATACATCCGCTACTCGACGACCCAGGGCACCAACGCGCTGGTCGAGCGCAAGGGACCGCGCCTGGGCCTCGTGATCGCAGGCAACCTCAGCGCCGCTGCGATCCGAGGGACCGGAGGGCAGGCCGAGTTGTTCGATGTGCTCGTCGGCCCGCGCGTGCAAACGCTCGATTTCGCGTTGGAGGAATCCGCGCTGGAGGCAGCCACGGTACGGGCGATGACGGCGCTATCCTCGGCCGGCGCCAACCGGGTCATCGTCGCGATCGGCGGCAGCGGCCACGAAGTCGCCGAAGCGCGCCTGAAACGCCTGCTCCTGCGCAAGTTTCCACCGCACATGCTCGGCGCCATCCCGATCCTCTACTCACACGAGATCGTCGCGGACGTCGACGACGTGCGCCGGACCTGGACGTCGCTGTTCAATGCCTTCCTGCATCCGGCAATGGAGCGTTTCCTCTACAACGCCGAGCACAAGCTGCGCGCCTATCGCATCCGCAACCCGTTGCTGATCTTCCGCAATGACGGCTACGCCGCGCGGGTATCCAAGACCGCGGCGGTCAAGACCTATAGCTCGGGTCCCCGAGGGGGCGCCGAAGGCGCCCGCGTCCTCTCTGACCACTATAAATTTCCCCGCCTGCTCTCGATCGATATCGGCGGCACGACGACCGACATCAGCCTGGTCGAGAACGGCGTCGTCCGCTCGCATCGCCGCGGCTTGATCGAAGGCGTCGAGACCTCGTTCCCGCTCTGCGACGTCGTCAGCAGCGGCGTCGGCGGCAGTTCGATCATCCGCGTCCGCGACGGCGAGATCAAGGTCGGCCCCGATAGCGTCGGCGGCCTGCCGGGCCCGGCCTGCTTCGGCCTCGGCGGCAAGGAAGCGACCATGACCGACGGCTTCCTGGTCTCCGGGCTGCTCGATCCCGCCACCTTCTTCGGCGGCGAAATGAAGATCGACCGCGAGCGCGCCGAAGCGGCAATCCGGGAGGCCGTGGCAGGTCCGCTCGGGCTTTCGACCGATCAGGCGGTCGGCGCCATGGAAGATGCCTGGGTCGGCAAGGTCGCCGACAGCATCCGCGCCTATGGCGGCGTCGCTGAAGACACCGTCCTAGCTGCGTTCGGCGGGGCTGGACCCTTCGCCGTCTGCCGGATCGCCGAGCAGGTCGGGATCGATCGCGTTTTCATCCCCGGCCTGGCGCCGGTGTTCTCGGCCTTTGGTCTGGCCTTTTCCGACATCGCGCACGAATACGCGGCGCCGCTGCATGGCCGCGACGCCGCCGATGTCGCCGCCTGTCGCGAAGCCCTGCTCGAACGGGCGCGCCGCGGCATGTTTGCCGAAGGTGCGGCGCTCGAGGAGTGCCGGATCGATGAGGCGCTTACCCTGACCGACGCGTCGGGCGAGCAGGTCATCCCGTTCAGTGGCGATGTCCTGCCGGCAGGGCTGCCGGCGGAAGCCCGTGTCTCGCTCGCCATGACGGTGGTCAAGCCGATCGCCAAGCCCAGGCTGACGAGCCAGTTCGGGGCGCGAACCGGCGATGCCAAGGCGGCGGGAAGACGCCGCGTCCTACTCGCTGGCGCCTGGCGGGATCTGCCGCTCTATCGGGTCGAAGACCTGGCGCCCGGTGTCGGCGCCGAAGGACCGGCAGTACTGGAAGAAGCCTTCTTTACCTGCCGGATCGATGCCGGATGGCGGTTCCAGATCAATGACGCCGGGGACATTTCCCTTGTACGACACCCCAACGGCGCCGCGGCGCGCTGAGGAGGCAGAGAGCCATGAAAGTTCTCATCACCGAATATCTCCGGATCAACCTCGACAGCGAGCTGTACGAGTGCCGCCGCTGCAACGGCGCACTCGGCAGCGCCCGCGAGACCTATAAGCGCGGGCTGCTGGTCTATGACCGCGATCCGCGCGAGATCCATAAGCCGCTGCTCGATCCCAAGCTCTACGAGCGGACATATTCGCCGCATCCGGACTGGTGCCGGATCCTCGAATTCTACTGCCCGCATTGCGGGACGATGATGGAAGTCGAGTACGTCCCGCCGGGCCATCCGCCGCTCCACGACATCGAACTCGATATCGATGCGCTGAAGGAGCAGTGGAAGGATCGCGAGGAGGTGATCGAGCCGCCGATCGGCCCGGTGCCACCGCGCCGCACCCATATGCATGGTCATGGTCATGACCATGGCGCCCATTCCCCCGCCGATACCAAGAAAAACTGACCTCAGGTCAGGGGAAGAAACGATCATGAAACGAGTTTCCGTAGATATCGGCGGCACCTTCACCGACTGCTTCGTCGTCTGGAACGATCGCTATATCGAGGGCAAAGCCCTCACGACCCATCACAATCTCGCGCTCGGCTTCAACGAGGCGCTGGCCAATGCCTGTACCCAGCTCGATGTCGAGGTCGGCACCTTGCTCGCGGAAGTGGATTCGGTACGCTACGCCACCACGCTCGGCACCAACGCGCTGATCGAACGTAAGGGTCCGCGCATCGGCGTACTGGTGACGACCGGCTTCAAGAGCACCATCGCGATTGGTCGCGCCCGCGCCTATGGCGAGGGGCTTTCCGAAGAAGAGCAGATGGATATTCCGAACGCGCATCGGCCGGAGCCGATCGTGCCGATTCCCATGATCCGCGAGGTACGCGAGCGCGTCGACTACAAGGGCAGGGTGTTCCTGCGGCTCGACGAGGACGATGTCCGTCTCCATATCCGCGATCTCGTCGACGCCGGTGCCGAGGCGCTGGTGGTGCTGTTCACCAACAGCGTCGTCAACCCCGATCACGAGCTGCGGGTCCGCGAAATCTTCCTCGAGGAGTATCCCGGCCATTTGCTCGGCGCGATGCCAATGTTGCTGTCGCACCAGGTAGCCGGCCGCAAGGGGGAGTATGCGCGCGGCATGTCGACCATCCTCGACGCCTTTCTCCACGCCACCATGTATCACGGCCTTGGCACCCTAGAACTCAACCTGCGCGCCAATGGCTACGACAAGCCCATGCTCGTGAACCACAATTCCGGCGGCATGGCGCAGCTCAATTCGACCGACGCCCTGCAGACCGTACACTCAGGTCCCGTCTCGGGCATCGCCGCGAGCGAGCACCTGATGAACGAAACCGGGCTCGGCAACATCGTCGCAACCGACATGGGCGGCACCAGCTTCGACATCGGCATCGTCGTCGAGGGCGGCGTGAAATACTACGACTTCAATCCGGTGATCGATCGCTGGCTGGTGTCGATTCCGATGGTCCACCTCGTCACGCTCGGCGCCGGCGGCGGCTCGATCTGCAGCTATGACCGGATGTTCCGTACGGTCAAGATCGGCCCGGCCAGCGCCGGCTCCGACCCCGGCCCGGCCTGCTATGATCGTGGCGGTCTCAGCCCCACGGTCACCGACGCCGATCTGCTGCTGGGCTATCTCGATCCCACCAACTACGCGGGCGGCCACATCAAGATCAACCCGCGGCGGGCGAAGCAGGCGATCGAGGACACGTTGTGCGACGATCTCGATCTCGACACCATCGAGGTCGCCAAGCTCATCAAGCGTAGCGTCGATGGCAACATGGCCAACGGCATCGCCACCGAATTGCGCACCCGCGGCTATGAGCCCAAGGATTTCACCTTGCTGGCCTATGGCGGCAACGGGCCGCTCCATGCCTGCGGCATCGCCAATGCGCTCGGCATCGATCGTGTGCTGGCGCCGCCTTATTCATCGGTGTTCTCGGCGGTCGGCGCCGGCAACGTCAACCAGATGCATATCCACGAAGCCAATACCTGGACGGTGCTGTTCAACGCCAATACCAAGAGCTTCTTCGCCGATTACGCCGGCTTCAACGACCAGGTCGAGGAACTCGAGCGTCGTGGTCGCGAAGATCTGCTGCGCCAGGGTTTCGAGGAAAGCGACATCACCTATCGCCTTGAGCTCGATATGCGGTACGGCAACCAGCGCGTGGAGACCGCCGTGGTGACCGCTCTGCGCCGTCTGCAGCGCCAGGGCGACGTATTGCGTCTGATCGAGGAGTTCCGGGTGCGCTACGGTGCCCGCTTCGGCGAGGGCAGCCAGTCGCCGGAGGCCGGTATTCGCGTCAACACGATCCGCGTCTGCTCCTATGTCGAGCAGGCCAAGGTCACATTCGCGCGGATCGGGCAGGGGGGTGCGACCCGGCCTGCGCCCGCGCCGGTGAGCACGCGCTCCTGCCACTTCGTCGGCCACGCCAAGCCGCTCGAGACGCGAATCTATGACGAAGCCGCCCTGGCCGAAGGCACCAGCCTTGTCGGTCCGGCGATCGTCGCCAGCCGCGCCACGACCTATCTGGTCGAGCCGGGTTGGCAGCTCTACGTGGCCGCCCAAGGGGCGGTCTGGTTCTCCCGCAGCGCGCATTGATCGCCCGGAAGGAAGAAGACGACATGAACACGTCCATCGAAGATAACGAAGTCACCCGCGAAGAAGCTGCCGTCCGTGATCGCTTCCTGGCCGAGAACCGCCTATTCCTCGGGCCCGATCCGGAGATCATGCGCAACCACAGCCTGGCGCCGCGCACCGAGGACGAAGAGCGCATCCTGTCGCAAGGGGTCGACGCCCATCAGGTCCATCAGATCCGGGGGTTGGTCAACGCCGCCCTGACCGAATCTTTCCAGATGGTCAACCAGATGGGCGCGGCGCCCGGTGCCAAATGGGGCGATCTCGTCACCGGCGTCTTCACCAAGTCGGGCGATCTCGCGATGATCTCGCCGCACGGCATCATCGGCTTCGCGATCTGCTGCTTCTATCCGATCAAGTTCATCACGAAATACTGGATGAACGACCCGACCGTCGGCGTGAAGGAAGGCGACGGCTTCATCCATAACGACGCGCGCTACGGCGGTATCCACAACACCGACCAGTCGATGATGATGCCGCTCTACTACAAGGGCGAGCTGCTGTTCTGGCTGTCCTCGACGATTCACGAGGGCGAGAACGGCGCGTGCGAACCCGGTGGCATGCCGGCGGCGGCCGAGAGCAAATACGACGAGGGCCTGAAGATGTCACCCTTCAAGGTCGTCGAAAACTACGAGATCAAGCGGGATCTACTGACCTTCCTGCAGAATTCGGTGCGCGATCCGAAGCTCCAGCTCGAAGACATGAAGGTCAAGCTGCACGCCACCATCCGGCTGCAGGAGCGGATGATCGCGATCCTCGACCAGTTCGGCAAGGACGCCGTCGTCGGTGCCTTGCGATCGCATCTCGAGGATGTCGAGGTCGAGGTGCGCCGCAGGATTCGCGAACTCCCCGATGGCACGACCCGCGTCAACGCGTTCATGGACTCGACCCTGCGCGAGAACTGCATCCAGAAGATCCAGCTCGCGATCACGGTCAAGGGCGACCAGATGGTCTGCGACTTCCGCGGCAGCTCGCCGCAATTCATGAACCGCGCGGTCAACACCAATATCGCCTCGTTCAAGGCCGCGCTCGGCACCGGCCTGCTGCAGAATGTCTGGCCCGACCTGCCGCATACCATGGCGGCGCTGTCGCCGATCGAGATCGTCTCGGACCGCAACTCGATCCTCGACGCCGATGGCGACATGCCGCAGGCGATGAGTCTGATGCCGCTGTTCAAGGCCTGCGTGATCTTCACGATCCCGATGAACAAGCTGAACTACTCGCTGCCCAAACGGTATTCAGCCGTCATCGCGCAGCAATACGACCAGGCGGCCACCTTCATTTATGGCGGGTTGACGCAACACGGCGACGTCACCGGCAATTTCTGCTCCGACATCAATGGCTGCGGCCAGGGCGCGCGCTCGAACGCCGATGGCGAACATTCGATCTCACCCGTGTTCGGCTTCATGGCCGATGCCGGCGAGCAGGAAATGTGCGAGGAGGACACACCGATCGTCCGCCTCGGCGCCCAGCGCCTGGCCCGCAATCGCATCGGCTTCGGCAAGTATCGCGGCGGCCTCGGCTACGAACAGATCGCGACCGTCCGGGATTCCAATATCTGGGGCTTCATGACCGGCTGCGAGGGCTCGCTGTTTTCCTCGACCCAAGGCTTGTTCGGCGGCTACTCCAGCCCGGCCTACCAGCTGTGCAAGATCAAGGGCATCAATATCTTCGAGGTGCTGGCGAACGAGCCCAAGCGGATCAAGGAATTCGACATCGTCTACCTGATGAACGAACGGCCGATCCCCGGCGGCAAATATTCCACGCACGACATGGGTATGACCTTCGAGATGTGCCAGGAAGGCGAGGTCTACATGATCTGCCAGGGCACGGGCGGCGGCTACGGCGACGTGCTCGAGCGTGATCCGGCTCTGGTGATGAAGGATGTCGCCGAGGACCTCATGACCCACGACGTCGCCAAGGACATCTACAAGGTCGTCTATGACGAGCGCACGCTGATCGTCGACGACGAGGCGACGGTCGCGCTGCGCAACGCCTATCGCCAGGAACGCATCCGCCGCGGTAAGAGCTACGACCAGTTCTGCGCGGAATGGGTGACGTCCGAGCCGCCGGCGACCTTGCCCTATTACGGTAGTTGGGACGATCCGAAAACGATCTATGGCACCAGCGGCGCCCAGCGGATTAAGATGGATGCCGACAAGATCCAGGGCTCCTTCATGCCTAATCCGAAGGACCTGAAGATTGCGGAACTCGAGGCGCAGCTGGAGCGCTACAAGGAGAAGTTCGGGGAGGCGGTCTGATCCAGCGAGCGCCGAGCCCGGAGCAAGAACAAGACGAGCGGCGGGGCCGCGGGGAGTTGTGTCGATGGCGGGACTGAGTGAACGGCTGACGGGTGCGGGGAATGGCCCCTGGCTCGAGTATATCGGCTATGCCGGCAAGTTGCTGGCCGGCGGCAAGGTGCCATGGACCGCAGTCGACGGCGCCATGGCTTGGCTGCGCCAGTCCCAGGGCTTGCTGCGCTCGAGCGTCGTCGCGGTGCCGGTGGCCATTATCGCAGCCGCCTGGCTCGACCAGAACCCGGCATTGCGGACAGCGATGGCGGGAAAGTCGCGCACGATCTTCCCCTTGCGCACCCTGCTCGCCGATCCCGGGCTGCGCGCCCATCTACGCGGTTTGTTCGAGGCCACCGGGGCAAGCCTGTCGTCGCTGCCGCTGGTCGCCGTGATCCCGTCGCCGCGCGCCTGGGTCGGGCTCGCCTATGATCAGGCCTTCCCCGGCACCGAGGCCGAAATCGACGAGGATGCGATCGATTCCGCCGCGTCCTACATCGCCGACTTCCTGCGCGAGTTGCCGCAGACCGTGGTCGCCGGGATCCTCCTCGACGAGAGCGGCGTCGCGTCGCCGCTGTCGGCGGATATCACCGGCCTCTATCAGCCGATCTTCAACATCGCCAATCATTACCGCTGGCAGGTCGGCATTCTCGCGCCACAGCCCGGCACCGCGGGCGCGATAGCAGCGGCCGCTGCCGGTGCACCAGACTTCTGGATCACGACAGAGCCGGTAGCCGGAAAAACCTGCGGGATCATTGTTCCAGAAGCATTCTGGTCTGGTACCGCGGCACCGGCGCGGCCCGAAGGCGGCTTTCGCTATGCGGCGATCCCGAGCGAGGCGCAGCCGGAATCCGTGCTGGAGCGTCTGGCGACCCTACAATAGCTCGGCCCGGGTCGCGGCCGACTGCGGTCGCGACCTGCCAGAACGCCGCTGGCGTCCAAGAACAATCCTCAACGCGCTGTTTTACATAGAGTTGTCCCTGGCAAGAGCGACGGGGCAGGGAGAGACGCCATGAGCCTCAAGGGACGCACACTCTTCATCACCGGCGGTAGTCGCGGTATCGGCCTCGCGATCGCCCTGCGCGCCGCGCGCGACGGCGCCAATATCGCCATTGCCGCCAAGACGGCGGAACCCCATCCGAAGCTGCCGGGCACGATCTTCACCGCTGCCGCAGAGATCGAACGGGCAGGGGGCAAGGCCTTGCCGCTGCTCGTCGATGTTCGCGACGAAGATGCCGTCAAGGCGGCCGTCGCCACGACCGCCGAGAGCTTCGGCGGCATCGATATCTGCGTCAACAACGCGTCCGCGATCAATCTCGCGCCGACCGAGCAGATGGACATGAAGCGCTATGACCTGATCCAGTCGATCAACACGCGCGGCACCTTCGTCACCTCGCGCGCCTGTATTCCCTATCTGCGCAAATCGTCCAACCCGCATATCCTGACCCTGTCGCCGCCGCTCCAGCTGCGCCCCGAATGGCTGGCGGCCCATCTCGCCTACACCTTGTCGAAATTCGGCATGTCGATGTGCATGCTCGGCCTCTCCGAGGAGCTGCGCGCGGACGGCATCGCCTGCAATACGCTGTGGCCACGGACGACGATCGCAACGGCCGCCATCGAATTCGCCCTCGGCGGCGAAGCGGTGATGCGGCGCTCGCGCAAGCCCGAGATCATGGCCGATGCCGCTCACGTAATCCTGACCAAACCGTCGCGCAGTTTTACCGGGCAGTTCGCGATTGACGATTCCATCCTCTACGACGCCGGTGTCCGCGATTTCGACGGCTACCACAATGCCCCGGGCGAGCCGTTGCAGGTCGACCTGTTCGTCGATCCGTCGGAAATGCTCCCCTTCAAGGTCGCCTTCGCCGAATAGCGACGGGACGACGCGCCCGACATCATGACTCTGGAACACGCCGCCGGTTTGGTGGAAGATGTGGCGTCCATTGCGTCTCACCAGCGATCACGGTGACGATGCCATAACCAAGAAAAAAAGTGGGCCAGGGAGCGCGTCTATGAGTAGCGGCGATCGTATCGCTGGAGGCGGCACGGCGGAAGTCTACGCGCATAAACTGTTTGCACCACGCGGGCAGGGCGGCGCGATTCGCCGCGGCGCCCTTCTGACCCGGGTCCTGAATGACCCGGATCGCCGAATCGTGCTCCTCCAGGCGCCCGCGGGCCATGGCAAGACAACGCTGTTGCAACAGTTTGCCAGCGAATGCGAGGAACGTGGCTACGCCACGAGCTGGCTCGGTTTCGACGCGTCCGACAATGATTCCCGCCGCGCGTTCAGCCATATCTATGCCGCCCTGGCGGCCCTCGACGGCGGCGGGGCCGACGTCGATGTTTTCCTCCCCGGCGACGGCAATCCGCACACCCGCGCGGACTGGGCCGTCGAGCGCTTGTCGCGGCTGGGACGGCCGGCAGCGTTGTTCTTCGATGAATTCCAGACACTCGAAGAGCCGAGTTTGTTAAACTTCTTTAGCAATGTCTTTTCTCATATACCTGATAATATTAGGATTTTTATCGGATCACGATCGCTGCCGCCGCTCGGCCTGTCGCGTCTGATCGTCAGCAATCAGGCCGTTCTGCTGCGCGCCGACGATCTGCGCTTCACGCCCGAAGAGGTCGCCAAGTTCTTTTCTGGTCGCGCCGATCTCGACATCAGTGCGGAGGAGGTGAGGGCGATCTACACCCGTACGGAAGGCTGGCCGGCGGCGTTGCAGCTCTACCGCCTGTCGCTCGGCAGCCCGCAGGTCCGGCAATCGCTCAGCGCGCTGGAGAATTACCAGCCGCGGGAACTCGCCGAGTATCTGATCGAGAACGTGCTCAGCCTGCAGCCACCGGAAATACAGTCGTTCCTGCTGCGCACGGCGTTCCTCAACCGTCTCACGGGATCGCTGTGCGACGCCGTCACCGGACGCGACGATTCGGCTGAAATGCTGCGCGATCTGGAACGTTCGGGGCTGTTCTTGCGGACGTTGGATTCCGATCGACGCTGGTTCACCTATCACGGCCTGTTCGCATCCTCGCTCCGCGACGCGAGTGATCGCGACATCGCAATCGAGGTTCACCGCCGCGCGGCACAATGGTATCGCGACAACGAGATGGCGGAGGAGGCGGTTCATCATTTCATCGCCGCGGAGGCATTCGAGGCCGCGGCGGAGACGATGGATCCATGGGCCGGACACCTCGTCGCCTGTGCGCATCTCGTCACCGTCGAGCGCTGGTCCGATCGGCTGCCGTTCGAAACGATCACGGGCCATCCCGATCTCGCGATCAAGATTGCCTATGCGCTGGTCTTCCTGCGGCGTTTCAGCAAGGTGGAGCCGTTGCTGAAGTTCCTGAAGGCCCTGCCGTGCGAGGGCGACCGAGCGACGAGCCGCGACATCATGCTCGCCATCGCGTCGTGCTGTCTCGACGATATCCCAGCGGGCTACGAGAGCATCCAGCGCGTCTCCTTCGATCACGGCACCCTGAACGCGTTTGCAGCTCTAGGGCATGCGTCGGGCGCCAATCTCTGGGCGTTGTGCGAGATCGCCAAGGGCGATTTCTCGCGCGCCCATGACTACCTCGCGCTCGCCCATAGTATCAGCGACCGCGGTGCCGCCAGCTTCAGCGACGGCTATGCCTGCGGGTTGGCCGGGGTGATCTCGGCGCTCGAAGGGCAATTGCCAACCGCGCTCGAGCGCTTCCGCATCGGATTATCGCAAGGCAGCATGCAACTGGAGGGCTCGGTCGCCTCCGCCGCACTAATGGCCTGCAACATCTGGGTACGTTACGAGGCCAACGAACTGGACCTCGTCGAATCCCTGTTCAACCAGTATCACGATCGCATCGCCAAATCCGTCCTGCCGGACTTCCTCGCCGTTACCTATCTCTCGATGGTACGGACCCATGATGCCCGTGGCCGCCGCGAACAAGGTGCCGAATTGCTGGACGAAATGGAGCGGATCGCCTTGGCCCATGGCTGGGAGCGATTGTCGCGCATGGTGCAGTGGGAACGCGTGCGGCGCTTGCTGTTGGCAGGCGATCGCGACCGTGCGACCGGTATCGCCGGACGCCTGAGCCCGCTGCCGGGCGGCGTGGCCCAGGGTTGGCGCCATTTTTCCGAGGAAATCGGTGGGGAAACCCTCGCGCGCATTCGCCTCCAGATCCACACCGGGGAGCACGAAGCGGCGGGCAAGATGCTGTCTCAGGAGTTGAGCCTGCATCGCGATCGCGTCAGCATGCGCATCAAACTGCATCTGCTTGACGCGCTGCTGCTGGAAGCGCGGGGCCAGCACAACGCCGCCCACCGTACGCTGCGCAAGGCCCTGCATCTGGCACAACCCGGTCTGATGATCCGGACGGTGCTCGATGAGGGTGAGGGGATCTTGCGCCTCGTTCGTGAGGAATATCAGGCGATCCTCGACAATCAACCCGGTCGCCCCGGAGAGTTCGGCACCGACCGCGGCTTCGTCGAGGCGATCCTCCAGGCCTCGGGCACGGATCTGTCGCGCACCGGCGCCGTGCCGGCACCGCTCGAGGAACTGACCGATCGCGAACGCGAGATCCTCGTGTTCCTGGCCAATGGCGTGTCCAATCGTCAGATGGCCGATCGCATCTTCGTCTCCGAGAACACGGTGAAGTTCCATCTCAAGAACATCTATTCCAAACTTGCGGTGTCTAATCGGCTGCAGGCCGTGACGACGGCGCGCCATCTCGGTATCGTCCATTGAGCACGGCGCCGCGCGTCCCCGCCTGAAAATGATCCGTTATTTATCATAATATATATTATGCGATAATTAGACACCCGGTTTTCTCACCTCCAACCCCTCTACCCCTTCAAATCGAACAAGAATTCCATGGGAGAAGACGTATGAGCGACATCAACGGTCTGCCGGCGCGCACCAAGCCGAAGCTCTGGGAGCCGCCGACACCGCAATTGATCCGCGGCGCCAAGATTTTCATCGTCGGCTACAAGGCGGATCCCGCCGCGCTGGCCGACCACCTGCCACCGGGTCTCAAGCCACACCCCAACGGCCTGGTGCAGATGAACCTCTATCAAGTCGGCCCGGACCAGACGAGCGGCTTCGGGCCGTTCACGCTGACCTACATCACGATCGAGGTCGACGGCTACGACAGCGATCTCGCCGATGGCGCCGGCACGATCCCGGGGCGCTATTTCGCGTATTACTGGAACAGCTCGTCACGTGTTCGCAATTACGTCCGCGACAATGTCGGCGCCAAGGCGCAGCACGGCGACACGCGCAAGGAATACAAGAAAGGTGGCAAACTGATCTCGACGTTGACGCTGGACGGCCGCGACGTCATCAGCGTCACGGCGACTGTCGGCGACAAGATCGTCGCCACCCTCGGTGGCCATCTCAACTATTATTCGCATCGCGAGGTCCTGCGGCCCGATGGCGGCGCGCCGGTGGTGAGCGAATTGCTGGAACTGCCCCTACCCTTCGTTGCCGATGTCTACGAGTCGAAGCTCCATGACATCACCTTCGATTTCCCCGAGGGGCACCCTGCGGCTCGGCTGCGGCCGCTGAAGCCGTTGGACGCGCCCTCGGTCCTCCATGCCGATACGACCTTCACGTATTCGATGGGGCGTACCATCAAGAACTACCTCGCGCCCTGACACCCGATTTCCCACCACCAACACAACAAGAACGAGGAATCTACCGATGAGCCAGACCTATCACGGCGCCTGCTTCTGCGGCGCCATTACGATTGACGTCACCGGCACGCCCGAGGGCATGGGCTATTGCCATTGCGAGTCCTGCCGCTCCTGGTCGGCGGGGCCAGTCAACGCGTTTACGTTGTGGAAGCCGAGTGCGGTCAAGGTCACCAAGGGCGCCGAGCAAATGGCAACCTTCGCTAAGACCGACAACAGCCACCGCCAGTTCTGCAAGATCTGCGGCGGCCA